>JAISVD010000049.1 GCA_031271875.1 Spirochaetaceae bacterium
TGAAGGAAGGCGGTACGGCGACGGCCTCCACCAGGCGATAGAGGCGAAGGAACACATCAAGATCGCCCAGCGCAACCGGACCATGGCGACCATCACCTTCCAGAATTTCTTCCGCATGTACAAAAAGCTTTCCGGTATGACCGGTACTGCGGACACCGAAGCGGTGGAATTCAACAAGATATACGGGCTTGATGTTGTGGTAATTCCCACAAATAAACCGGTCATGAGGAAGGACGAGGATGATGTGGTCTACCTCAATGAGCAGGAAAAATGGAAAGCCCTCTGTAACGAGATCGCGGAGGCGAACAAGAAGGGACAGCCCATGCTGGTGGGTACGGTTTCAATCGAAAAATCGGAATACCTCTCTTCGATGCTGACCCGGCGCGGAGTGCGCCATGAGGTGCTGAACGCGAAAAACCACGCCCGTGAAGCGCTGATCATCGCCGAGGCGGGCGCGAAAGGGTCGGTTACCATTGCGACGAACATGGCCGGACGCGGTACGGACATCAAGCTCGGGGGTAATCCTGAGTTCCGGGCGCGCAAACGGGCCGGGACAAACGCGGCTCAGGAACAGTATGAAGAGGCCTATAAGATAGAATACGAGAAGTGGCAGAGGGATTACGAAGAGGTGAAAAGCCTTGGAGGGCTGTACGTTATCGGCACCGAGCGCCACGAAAGCCGCCGTATCGACAACCAGCTCCGGGGGCGCTCGGGACGGCAGGGCGATCCGGGACGGAGTAAGTTCTTCCTGTCCATGGACGACGATCTGATGCGGCTCTTCGGCGGGGAAAACATGAAACGGATGATGACCCGGATCGGTATGGAACCGGGAGAGCCCATAAACCATCCCTGGCTGAACAAGAGCATTGAAAAGGCGCAGAAGAAGGTGGAGGAGCGCAACTTCGAGATTCGTAAACACCTTCTGGAATACGACGATGTGCTCAATGAGCAGCGTAATTTCATCTACGGACAGCGGGACAGTATTCTGGCGGATGAAAATCTGAAGGAGCGCATCTTTACCACCGCAGAGGAGTCTGTAGACGAATTCCTTGAGCAATACGTGAAGGAGCTGAAAAAGTCTCCGGAATCGGCGTTTACCTCCCTTCAGGATACACTGAAAACAGCCTTTGGTATCCAGCTTGAACCCGATGCCGACAGGGGCGAAAAAAACAGCGAGCGGCTCAAACCGGTTATCATGGATATGCTGCGGAAGGATCTTTCCGATAAGGAGGAGCTGGCGGGCAGAGAGAATGTGAACTTTTTTATCCGGTTCCAGTATGTGCAGGCTATCGACAAAAAATGGCTCGATCATCTTGAACAGCTTGAAGCCCTGCGGGAGGCGGTGTATCTGCGCTCCTACGGTTCGAAAAATCCGCTGACGGAATACAAACTTGAAGGGTTTGAAATCTTCTATGAAATGCTTGACTCCATCAGGCAGGAGATCGCTTCCAAGGTGTTCCGGGTACGGATTGAGCGCGGTGACGGACAGCCCGCACAGCGTCAGTCCAGGCGGGTTACCATGAACACTCAGCACCGTGAAACAGCGGCGTTTTCTATCGGCGGAAATGCGCCGAGTCCCATGGCCGCCCGCAGTCAGCCCGATAATGTCACTGTTGTCCGCACCACGCCGAAGGTCGGGAGAAACGACCCCTGCCCCTGCGGATCAGGCAAGAAATACAAGCAATGTTGTGGGAGGTAACTTCCACTGGAAGGTAAAAAAACGCAGGGCGGATGTCCTGCGTTTTTTTTTGACGTTACGGGTAAGACGATAAAGCTCTGTCCCCCGATAGACCGGATAAGATACCTGCAAGGCCGCAGGCGAATACATTTTAAAGCTCTGTCCCTGTTCAGTCCAAAATGACTATGGAATGGTATTTCTTCACAATTTTTTGATACGCAACCGTTTTTCCTGTCCGTTTGTCCGGGTATAAATGTAAAGCTCTGTCCCCATCCATTCCGGTCATTCAGCTCGTGTCTGTTCTCTTGGCTTTTTCCGTGAATTCAGAAACCCCGGACAACTCTTTGTTGACAGTATCCCCCCCATGACTATAAAATAATACTATGTGCATCATTCTGCCTGTGCGGCCGAAGGGGAATAATTTTTGCCGCCCAGCGGCTGGAAAAGAAATACTATATTTCTTCCTTATATTTATCTTAACAACCCTTCTCTTCTCTTGCAGCCGGACGCCGGAGATGTCCCTTGAGGAGATAGAACAGCTTATGCCAGGCGGAACAAGTTCCGAGGGACTCAGGGAGGTTCTGGCCAAAACCGTCAGCAAACCCTGGCAGGGGGAGGAGTTTCTTCCCGGCAGGCGGGGCGGTACGTGGTACGGCAGCATGACCGCGGATCCGAAAAGTTTCAATCTGCTGGTTGCGGAACGGGACGGGGAAACAAGCGCGGTGGTTTCAAACATGCACGGCTACCTCCTGGATTATAACTATATAACCCGGCAATTTGAACCGGACTGCGCCTTCTGTGAGGTGGTTATCGATGAGGAGGCGGGAACCCTCTCGGTCATCTACACGCTCCGGGAGAATCTGTTCTGGAGCTATTACAACTCAGAAGAGAAGGTGCCGGTGACCTCCGATGATGTGGTGTTCTGGTATGATGAGATCCAGGGGGATCCCGCTTTTTACAGCTCCGCCTATAATGCGCAGTTCATGCTGATGGATGACGGAACCACGGCGCATATCGACATAGAACGGCTGGATGAACGCCGCTTCGCTTTTCACTTTCCCAAAATCATCGCCAATCCGGAGCTTTCAACAAACATGGAATTCGGCCCTCGATTTATCTATGAAAAAGCAAAGACCGAAGGGGGACATCAGGCGGTGCTTGACCTCTTCAATGTTTCAGACGATCCGCAAACGATCCCGTCCATGGGTCAATGGTTCCTGACGGAATATATTCCCGGACAGCGGCTTGTATATAAACCGAACCCCGATTACTGGAAAAAGGACAGCAATGGGGTAACTGTTCCGTACATGGATGAGTATATTGTCCAGATACTTCCCGACGCCAATACGCAGTTTCTGCTGTTCAAGCAGGGAAACCTTGAAACCTATGGATTAAGGCCGGAAAACCTCGACGAGATGCTCAACCGGGAAAACCCCGATTATACTGTTTTCAGCGCCGGAGGGGCGTTGGGCGCGAATTTCTGGTCATTCAACCAGAACCCGAAAAACAGAAACACCCCGCAGTATGAGTGGTTCACCCGGACTGCATTCAGGCAGGCCATGAGCTGCCTCCTCAACCGGGGGCGTATTATCGCTCAAGTGTACCGGGGCCTCGCGGAGCCGAAACTCGATTTTTTCGCGGAACCGAACCCCTATTACAATCCTTCTATAAAATTGGAATACCTCTATGATCCGAAGCGGGCGCAGGAACTGCTCTCCTCCATCGGCATGAACCGGGCCGGAGACGGCACGATGCGGGATGAACAGGGCCGGGCAGTGGAATTCGACCTTTCAATAACCGCAGACAACGCTATCACGACCGATACCGCCGCGATCATTGCCGATGAGTGCGCGAAAATCGGCATAACAGTGAGGATCAGAACCATCGATTTCCAGAAACTGGTTGAACAGATGACCGTCACCTTTGACTGGCAGTCGCTGCTGATGGGGTTTGGGGGCATTAACTACTGGCCCACCAGCGGGAGCAATGTCTGGGAGTCTTCGGGAAACCTGCACATCTGGTATCCCCAGCAGAGCTCTCCCGCCACGGAGTGGGAGGCGCGGGTCGATTACCTGTACAACAAAGGTTCCTATACGATCAACCCTGAAGAGGCGCAGACTATCTGGGATGAGTACCAGCGGATACTGCTCGAACAGTGTCCGGTTATATATCTTGTGCGGCCCCGCAGTTTCGCGGCCATAAGGAACCGGTGGGATTTTACCAATGTCTATTATGACAATCTCGGCGGTCTCCAGAGAGATTACGTTTTTCTGAAGCGGTGATACGGGAATGAAGCTGAACAATCTTGCGGATTATATACTGCGCCCCTTTTCTCTGTTCCGGCGGAAGCTGCCACTGGTTTCCTATATTATCGGCAGGCTTGTTACCATGGGAGTTATCCTGTTTGCGCTGGGGCTTGCGGTATTCGGCCTGATGGAGCTGGCCCCCGGGGATATTGTGGATCAGCTCATGATTCAGCAGCTCTTCGCGGGGGATGCCTCCGGGGGAAGCGCAGCACCCCGAGGTTCCTTCGGAGAAGGCGATGATTTTTTCAGTTCCGGTCAGCTCGCTGCTCAGCGGGCGGAATTGGGGCTGGACAGGCCCTTTTATATTCAGTATTTCAGATGGCTTGAGCGGGTACTCGTCCGCCACGATCTGGGGATAAGCCTGATATCCCGTGCGCCGGTATCGTTTCTTATCTCATCCCGGCTTTTCAATTCGGTGCTGCTCAACCTGATATCCCTGGCGCTTATCACCTTTTTCTCATTCCTGCTGGGGGTGTACTTTTCCGGCAAGGCGGGAACGGTAACGGACATTGCGGTCACCTTTTTCGCGCTGGTGCTGCACGCCTTTCCCGGTATACTCATGCTCATCCTCCTCCAGCTCTTCGCGTCAGTAACGGGACTGTTTCCGGTGACCGCCTATCCCGACTTTCCCTTCTCCGAAGCGCCGGTGCGGTTCACCTTCAGTTATATGCACCATATATTTCTGCCCCTGCTTGCGTCGTTCCTCGGCGGGATCGGGGGAACCATGCGGATGATCCGGGCAACCATGCTTGATCAGCTGGGGCAGCCCTATATTACCAGCCTCCGCGCCAGGGGGATACCTGAGTGGCGGGTCTATTTCAACCACGCCTTCAGGAACACACTGAACCCCTATATAACCGGCAGCGCAAACCTGCTGGCAAGTCTTTTTTCGGGTTCCCTCATTCTGGAGATCATATTCGCCTATCCGGGAATCGGCAGGCTGATGTATGAGGCGGTGATCCAGGAGGATGTAAATCTGGTTCTGACAAACATCATGTTTATATCCTTTCTTGTTCTGGTGGGAATGGTGCTTGCGGATATCCTGCTGGCGCTGGTGGATCCGAGGATACGTTATGGCAGAGAATAAGCCGGAGGTTCAGGTATGAAAAAGTTCCTGCGGTATCTGAGGACCCGCGCACTGGGGATCGTTTCCGTCATTATCCTCATTCCCTTGTATCTGGTAATGGTTTTTGCCGAATTCATCGCACCCTACTCCCCCTCAACGGCGTTCGAGACAATGACCTATCATCCGCCGAATGTCCGTTTTTACCGGGGGGAATTCCGCGCCCAGGAGGCGCGGGTGATCAATACCATTAACTGGAAATACGCCAGGGTAAGAGACCTGTACGGGGATATACGGCTGTTCGGCAAGGGGGAGCCCTACAAACTGTGGGGGATTGTCCCCTGCGAACGCCATCTCTTTGCGCCTGAGGACGGGGGATATCCGGTATTTCTGATGGGGGCGGACAATCTCGGCCGGGACCTGTTCTCCCGTATCGTCTACGGCAGCAGGATTTCGCTGACCATCGGCTTTATCGCCACCGCGATATCACTTGCGCTGGCGGTGCTTTTCGGAGGGTTCTCAGGATATTTCGGGGGTATGACCGATTGGGCGATCATGCGGTTCGCGGAATTTTTCATGCTGATCCCCGGCCTCTATCTGATCCTCTTTCTCAGATCCCTGCTTTCGTCATCGATGGATTCGGGGCAATCATACATGATGATAACGGTTATCCTTGCTCTGGTGGGATGGCCCGGTACCGCCCGGACGATCCGGGGACTCGTGCACTCCATCAAGCGGGAAGAATTCATTATGAACGCCAGGCTTGAGGCGATTCCGACAGTGGTTATCATCTTCCGGCAGATCATTCCGCAGATATCAAGTCTGCTCATTGTGAGTATAGCCCTCAGTATTCCCGGCTTTATCATGACCGAGACCACCCTCTCCTATCTCGGCCTGGGTATTGTTGATCCGGCGGTCAGCTGGGGTTCCCTGATCAGACGGGATATCTCTACCCTGAGCAACCTCCGCAGCTATCCCTGGCTCTTGATGCCGGTCTGGTTCCTTCTTGCGGTAACGCTGGCTTTTAATTTTCTCGGAGATATTCTGAGGGATTTCTATGATCCCTATCACACGGTTTTCCCCCGGTTCATGCGAGGGAGGCTTTCGCCGAAAAAACGCCGAAAAGAAGCGCTTCCTGCGGAAGGAGGGCCATCCTCCGCAGGAGCGCTCTGAATGAGCTCTCAAGTTCCAGAGGCTGTCCCAAAAGTTTGAAAAACTTCTTGGGACAGCCCACTCCCTCATCTGACCTGTTACCTCTTTTCCTATAGTTTTCAATATCCTCAGGCAACAGAACGGAGGTTTTTCTTTCGGGATTCTGCGGATTCAGATGCGGGTCTATCACGGTAATGGTTTCGTACTCTTCCGGAGGCAAATCAAGGACTGATTGTAAAAAACCTGCGAGAATATCGGTATTTTTACGGTCGCCAAAGAGTAACTTAAAAACAACATCGCTTTTGGGGGAAAGCCGTTTGTTTGACATAAAAGGGATACTCCTTTACATATATATC
>JAISVD010000085.1 GCA_031271875.1 Spirochaetaceae bacterium
CCCAGAACCGGGCGGATGCGCTCGTCCTTTACAATATGGGCAGATACCCGCAGGCAATTGATATCTGCCTGCGGGAGATCAACGAGAACCCCCGGAATACAGAAAGTTATGTGGTGCTCTGCTGGAGCCTTGTCAAAAACGGCCAGTATGAGGAAGCGGAAAAATGGGCCACCCAGGGGCGTACCATGGCGCGCTATGATCACCGGCTCATCGAGATACAGGGGGAGGCGAAATACTACCTCGGACAGAACGCGGAGGCGCTGGCTCTCCTTCAGGAATACATATCCCTTGTTCCCGGCGGGAGCAGAATCAGTACCGTCTATTATCTGATGGGTGAAATATACCTGCGCCAGGGAAAGTACCGTCACGCGGATATCGCGCTGACCACTGCGGTGCGGTATGAAAACCTCAACGCCGCATGGTGGACCCGGCTCGGTTATGCACGGGAGATGGCGACGGAATACCTTTCCTCACTGGACGCCTACGACCAGGCGCTGAAGATCAACCCGGTCCTCACCGACGCGGTCAGGGGAAAAAGCAGGGTATCCGCGAAACTCGGCTGAACTCATGTCCCCGTCACGGAACTGCCGGGTTAATCTTCTGCGCTGGCACTAACTATCCCTAAAAACAGAAGACCCACAGTGGTCAGGTCGAATCCCACTTGCAGGTAAGGGTGTCCCTGTCCGCCGCGGAGAGCATATCCCGCTTCTAAATTGAAGAAAATCCAGTTAAACATGCTGCGTTTATCCATCTCCATACGGAAGGAGGCCCCGAATTTCCACAGCGGTGGAAGATTTGCGCCGTTATTCAGCCAGTTGACAGAAGCGAAGGGTCTGAGGGAAAAAAAGCGCTCAGACCCTGCACAGTTCCAGTAAAGCTTAAAATTGAGAAACGTTATCGGCTGGGATTCATAGGTATCGCCGGTCTGAACATTAATAAAGGCGAAGGGCGTGTATTCGAGTCCCAGTCCGGTTGTACCCTCCTCGATGCCGAGGGTCAGTATATTGCCGCCAATGATCCAGGGGTTTTCCCCCTTATTTACCGCATTGGCGGCATATATCTCTCCAACCCCGACCCTGAACGCCAAGTCCGGTGCAGCGGAGAGGTTAATACAGAATCCGCAGAAAATCAGTGCAGCAGCGGCAAACCATTTCATGTTCTACAGTATATCACAAAAACGGGGATATTTCACTTTTTCATACGGTTATTTTGAGGACAGAAGATACCCTCTTTATAAAAAGAGCTGTTTACGGTATTATCACAGGAACAGTTTTCCGGAAGTCGTATATGTATACAGTCCATTTTGAAACCCTCGGCTGCAAGCTGAATCAGATAGAAACCGAATCCGCCGCCCGCATCTTTGCTTCCGCCGGCGCCGCTGTTACCATGGGAACGGCGGCGTCACGGGAGCAGCCCCGGAAAGGCGAAGCTCTGTCCCCGGGGACACCCCCCGGACCAGCCCCCCGTATTTTCAGTCCTGTTCCTTTCAACCGACTCTGCATCGTAAATACCTGCACGGTCACGGGCAAGGCGGAACAAAAGGCCCGCCGCCTCGTCCGGGCCCTTACCTCCCGCTGGCCGGGCGCAGCGGTCATTGTGACAGGCTGCTACGCGGAGCTTGAACCGGCACAGATACGCTCCCTCGGAGACCGGGTTGCCGTTGTTCCCGGTTCCGTGAAAGACGCTCTAGCGGAACTTCCGGCCCGGCTTGAGGCCGCAGGCGCGGCGGGGGAACGTTTCCTGCCGCCTGAGGAGTTTTTTTCCCTTATAGAATCCTGGACCATGGAGACAGCCGGCGTCCCGTCTGGGGACAGAGCTTCATCTCAGGACAGGTTTGCCCTTTCAGCGGACGATTTTATCCGTTCGGATGAAATCCACCATTCCCGGGCATCGGTAAAAATACAGGACGGCTGCGGCAACAGATGTACCTATTGCCGTATACGCCTCGCCAGGGGAGCTCCGGTTTCCCTGCCCGTAGAGGAGACGGTTGAGCGGGTCAGATCAATCGAACGGAACGGCTGGCACGAGGCTGTCCTTACCGGGGTAAACCTCTCCCAATACCGGGGAAGGTTCTCCTCCGACGGCGAGACAGCGGACCTCGCCGGACTTCTCAGAATCCTGCTGACAGGGACAGAGCACATAGCGCTGCGGCTTTCGAGTCTCTACCCCGAGTGTGTCGATGAGAACCTCGCGTCCGTTATCGCCGACCGCCGCATCCGTCCCCACTTTCACCTCTCCATACAATCCGGAAGCGACAGCATACTTGCCGCTATGAACCGGCCCTACCGCACGGCCCAGGTGTATGAGGCGGTCAGCAGGCTGCGGCGGGTAAAGGAAAACCCCTTCATTGCCTGCGATATCATCGTTGGTTTTCCCGGAGAAACGGAAGCGGATTTTCAACAGACCCTGAACCTCTGCCGGGAACTCGCCTTTGCCTGGATACATGTATTTCCCTTCTCCCCCCGTCCAGGAACCGCAGCGTTTACCATGAAACCCGTGGTTCCCCAGCGCATAGCCCGGGAGCGGGTCGGCATACTTACCGGTATTGCCCGCGCAAACAGGGCCGTCTACGGGGAATACTGGAACGGCAGGATCCTGCGGGCCATAGTTGAAGGCCGGGACGCCGCTTCCGGCAAGGTCTGCGTACTTACAGAAAACTACCTCAGACTGCGTGTCTGTGGAGTACCTCCGGAACTGGGCCGGGGTTCCCCTGTAACGCTCCGGGTCACCGGGGTCTCTTCCGAAGAAGGGGATCCAGACAGCGGGGACAGAGCTGATGGAACCGGGGAGTATATACACTAAAAGGAATGGTTCGGAGAATTTTGAAAGCTATACATATTACTACAATTTTTATCATATTATTACACAAACAATGATCTATTTAATTATTTATATAATAAACAATTAAATCTATTTTACATTTTTTTTTGATTTTATTTCTGTTGAAAAAATTATAAAACAGTGTATACTTCATTATATGAAGAACAGTCATGAACATATCAGTTTCAGCCCTCGATGGGATATGACTGAATGCATGTCCAATTTATTGGGTCAATGTTACGCATATATCCAAGCGATATCCAATACTCCAATCAGGCCGGACTACAGGAGGCAGTTACTACAAGTTTCTCTGAAAAAGGGAGCGCAAGCAACTACAGCAATTGAAGGTAATACTCTGTCGGAAGATGAAATAGAGGTCATAGTGAGAGGTGAAAAATTGCCCCCCAGTAAAGAATATCTGGAAAAGGAGGTAACAAATATACTCAAGGCTTTTAATACCATTTTGGAGGAACTTACAAAAAAAAACGAAGTAATGACACTAAGTAGCGATGTGATTAAACGTTTTCAGCATATGGTCGGAGACGGAATAGGGGAAACATTTGCATCATCCCCTGGTCATTTCCGAAGGAATAATGTCATAGTTGGTAATTATCGCCCTCCATCATTTGAAAAAATAGACGATCTGATCGATAAATTGTGTACCTGGCTGCTCAAACACTTCCATTATACAACAGGACAGAATTTCAATGAAATCATCATCCAGGCAATTGTTACCCATATCTATATTGCATGGATACACCCTTTTAGTGATGGTAATGGAAGAACAGCCCGATTATTGGAATTTTATCTGTTGCTTCGTGCAGGAGTACCAGATATAGCCTCACATATACTATCAAATCATTATAATGAAACAAGAGCTGAATATTACTTGCAATTACAACAGGCAACCGAAACCGGCAGCCTTACCAATTTTATAAATTATGCACTGCAAGGGTTCAGGGATGGCCTGGAAGAGGTTCTTCAGGTTATCCATAAAAGTCAAATAGATATGACATGGCGAAATTATGTACATGATATTATCAATACACTTCAAGAAGAAGGAAAAAGCTCAAAAACAGTTTATCGGATCAGACAGCTCGCTTTTCATATTCCCAATGATAGATTCGTTGCAATACCAGAGATAAAAATAACTAATGAGAAAATATATACATGCTATAAAAAACTTTCAGATGCAACCCTAAGCCGCGATTTACAGATTCTGACAGAAAAAAATATTCTCGAGCGTAAAAAAAATATGTTCAGGGCAAAAAAAGAAGTTCTTCATTCATTTTTTCCTACAGTGAGATCAAATATTACCAGAAGCTGGTAAAAATATGACTGAACATTTTATTAAAAAATCGCGCAAAATGAGGTATCTTTTGTATTTCTTTCTATTATACTACACCGAACCGGTTTCAAAATCTCACCCGAGTTTTGAAACCGGCTCTCTATACACGGAAAAACCCTGCTCCTCCGCCGTTACACGCTTCCCAGCCCTCCGGGTTTCACCTCAAAATGGCTGAATTCAAGCATAAACGAAGCGCGACCCTGGGTCACCGAACGCAGTGCAGTGGAAAAACCGAACATCTTCGCCATCGGTGCCTGGGCGTATATAACATCCGTTGAAGGTTTCGATTCGAGGCTTGAAATGATCCCTCCCCGCTGAGTTATCTGGCTTATAGCATCGCCCACAAATTCCTTGGGACAGAGGATATCCACGTTCATCACCGGCTCAAGTAGTTCCGGAGAGGCTTTACGGCACCCCTCATCGAAGGCAGCGACGGTACATGCTTCAAAGGCAAAGGCCGTGGATGTCAGTTCACTGTAATCGACTGCGGTCAGTGTAACGCTGATATTGGTACAGGGATAGCCGTACTGGATTCCCGAGGCGAAACTCCCTGTCACGGCGCGCTCGATAGCGTCGAAAATCTCCTCAGGAACACTCCCCGCCTTTCTGACAGCATTGACATACCGGTTCCCCAAAGCGGAAGCATCGGGGATATCGGCCTGGGTACTGAGAGGCGCATCGCACGGCGCGATACGGAGCGTAACTCCCGCTGTCTGCTCCTTCCCGCCGATGGTACGGGAGAACTCCCCCGTATACTCAACCTCCCGGGTAACAGATTCCCGGTAGGTCA
>JAISVD010000289.1 GCA_031271875.1 Spirochaetaceae bacterium
GCCCCCACCGCCTCGTAATAGGAAGCGGTTTCGGGGACGATAAACTCGATATTCGGGGCGGCCTTGCGGATAAAATCGATGATGTGTTTGTTCAGCGTGACGCCGCCGCAGATAAGTACCCGGCCTGAATCGATGTGAGCCCGGTTCAGGAAGTCGATAACCTTGGTGGCCATCACATTGCTCAGAGAGAGGACGATGTCGGCCTTGGTGGCTTCCCGCTTGTTGAGCCGGTGGGTACAGTCGGATTTCATAAACACCGAACACCGGGAGGAGAGGGAGAGCACCTTGGCGTCCGGGGAGATACTGTTAACGTCCTCCAGCGCCATGTCCATGCGGCCCAGCTGCTGCTTGAAGAACTCCCCTGTCCCGGAAGCGCACTTGCTGCCGGAGAAGTTGTTCTGTATCTTTCCGTCTTTATTGACGGTATAGACCACCAGATCCTCGCCGCCCATGGTTACCAGAGCGTCCACTTTTTCGCCGGAGGTGCGGAGCGCCTCCTCAAGACAGAGGGTTTCCACGGTGCTGTTCACGTTGAACAGGAACCGGCCTTCCGTACCGGTCACCAGGGTCTTAATCCCCTCCTCGATATTTCCTTCCCTGAGAGCGTTTTTCAGCGTCCCCGGCAGGTCGCCCTCATGGGGAACAACCGTACTCCATACCAGCGTATTATCATCCATTAAAGCCAGCTTGATGCTGGAAGAACCTACATTAATCCCAAGACTTCTCATACAACATCCTTACTATTCCCTTCGCATACCTGTTTTTAAACAGAACGCAATTAAAAATATACAAAAAAGAAGAAAAAACTCCACTATCCTCCCAATGGGGAGGATAGTTTTATTATTATATAATATTGCAATAATAAAAGCAAATAACGGCATCACTTCCATAGATAAAGGAGCTGCTTTCTCTGAATAGATACGGCGGAGATCGCTCCAAGGTTTCTGCCTTTACAGGAAAAGGCAGGAAAGCGGAAGCGGTGTAAACCGGAAGGGGATCGAACTCCGGAACAGCTGAACAAGTCTTGATAACTTATGAAGCTGTTCCTCTTATTCCTCCGGTTCGGCGTCAAGCCCGGTCATGCTGTCAACCGGGACGGAGAAAACGATCCCCTTGGCATCACTTTTGACACCATAGGAGTGGCTTATGGCCTGCATGATTTCGGTTTTTGTTTCCCTGGCGGCAAGAATGGTAACGATTTCACGCTCGGCCTGCACGGAGATACCGAAAAACTTGACTATCCCCTCGTGGGCGATACTTCTCGCGTTTACGATTGTTCCGCCAGTGGCGCCGGCTTCACGGGCGACCGACATCAGTTCATCGCTGTATCCCTGGTTTACAACAGCCAGTATCACGTCAAATTTTGCATTGGTTTTCATTCTGTCGATCTCCTTTTCTATCTGTTTACTGAATTCCTCCCGCAGTTCCTCCGAAAATGACTGCGCGATTGGATTGTTGATCCCCGACAGAGGGACAGTAAAGGCGATTCCCGTACCGGGACTGTGGAGTCCGAATTTCTTGCTGACCTTCCGGAGCAGACAGGCCACCTGGAAATCGGGTTCCAGGCAGAGCACCACCGCTTTTTCGGAACTCCCGATTCCGAGGAGGTCGAGTATTTCGGAACTGGCGGTACCCCGGCCTTTGCATACAAAATGAAAACGGACATGTTCTTTTTCAAAGATATCCGTAATCATGTTCACCTTGCTCCAGTCAATAATGAAAACCATCAGTTTTATTATTGGTATTTCACTATGTTTATTCATCAGAAGATTCCTCCGGATACTCGATAATCTTATCGTTGTCGCTGATACCGGGCGCAGCAATGTCTTCAGTCTGCTCAGCGGCGGTTTTCATACGTTTACCATAGATGACACCCATAATCTGAATCGTAATGAGAGGCGTCATGGCAACCATTGCGACAACGCCAAAGGCGTCGGTAAGGATATTTCCGCCGACCCCTTCAGTGGCCCCCATCGCGAAGGGGAGCAGGAACGTTGACGTCATGGGACCGCTGCACACCCCGCCCGAGTCAAAAGCGATACCGGTAAATATTTTCGGTACGAAGAAGGTAAGTACAATAGCTGCAAGATAGCCCGGGATCAGTATCCACATGAGGGATATTCCGGACAGGATACGCAGCATGGTAATTCCCAGCGCTGCGGACATACCGATTGAAAGCCCGGTACTCATCGCTTTCTGCGGGATTGCGCCGCCGGAAACATCCTCAACCTGTTTATTGAGGACGTGTACAGCTGGTTCCGCAGCCACGATAAAGTAACCGACGACCATCCCCAGGGGTATGAGCAGCCATTTGAACGCGGACTCCCCAAGGGAGGAACCGATGAGATGTCCCACAGGGATAAATCCGACGTTCACGCCCGTAAGGAAGAGCACCAGACCGATGAGGGTATATAAAAACCCGACTGCGATCCGTCCAAGCTGGCGGCCATGAAACCGTCTCGATAGTAACTGGAATATGATAAAGAATACCACTATTGCGGCGAGGGCCAGCGCGACTTCATTGAAGTAATGGGGCAATTGAAAAATGAACCGGGTCACCACATCCCTGGTGGTATGAACCTCGGGAATCTCCAGAGCCGAATAGAGGGAATCCGAAGGTTTATAAAATATTCCCAGAATGAGGACCGCCAGAATGGGGCCGATACTGCAAAGCGCCACAAGACCGAAACTGTCGTCCTGAGAGTCCTTATCGCTCCGGATTGACGCGATACCGAGTCCCATGGCAAGGATGAAGGGAACCGTTATGGGACCGGTAGTGACCCCTCCTGAGTCAAAGGCAACGGGTATGAACGTGTTTGGCGTGAACGCAGCAAAGATGAATACAACCGCATAAAAAACGATAAGCAGTATTGAAAGTTTTACCCTGAAGAGGATCCGCAATATGGCAATGACCAGAAACACTCCGACCCCGACCGCAACGGTCAGAATCAGATTCATACTCGGTATGGCCGGCACCTGCCTCGCCAGAACCTGCAGATCCGGTTCCGCTATGGTGATGACAACCCCCATAGCGAAGGTAACGATAATAATGAGCGGCAGATTTTTCACTTTGGTGAGCTGCGCGCCGATACCCTCTCCCATAGGCATCATCGCCATATCCGCTCCGAGGGTAAAAAAGCCCATGCCGACGATCAGCAGAGCCGCGCCGCCGACAAACATGACAATTGTTCCGACGGGCATGGAGAGAAAGATGCTCAGTATCAATACGATGACCGTAATCGGCAGTACCGATGAAAAAGCCTCCATAATTTTCTCTTTGAGCTGTTTGTTCAAATGCTACCTCACATTGTTTCCAGAAACGGAATAAGTACCAGATTCATCGCACTTTTCAGTACCGTGAGTACCCCACGGCTCAGTTCCAGACGTGCGGAAACCAGCTCAGGGCTTTCAGCGTTCAGAATCGGACAGTCATGGTAAAAACGGCTGAACGCTTTCGATATATCATAAAGATA
>JAISVD010000003.1 GCA_031271875.1 Spirochaetaceae bacterium
ATCCTTTTTTAAAGGCTCATCATAACGGATAAGTCTATTGTTGAGACAGGTTATATCAAGCAAATTATACACCCGTGAATTTTGCGATTGCTTATCTTTACCGTGAAATCGCTCAAACACATAAAACGGTTTCCCGCATATTATCGAAAATGCCATTCCATGAAAAGAATCTGTACAAACAAATTTTGCATTATCAATTAAATTGAAAAACTCCACAATACCTGCACCATAAACAATCTCCCCATTTCTTGCATCTTTCACGAATATAGGTAATATCTTAATAGGTAAATTTAGTTTTTTAGAAATCGCAGCTACATGCTTCCATGAATTTTTATTTGTGCCAAGAAAATAACACAAGATATATTTTTCACATATAACTGTTGAAGGAATAATCTTATGCCATTGTTCATAATCAAACAGTAAAGTGGGATCAAGAACAACTAAAGCATTTTTTGAACACAGTTTATGAATAATTTCAGCTCCCTGCTTTTCTCTTGTAGACAAATGGGGAAAACTGGAAATTAAATTTTTCATACATTCTTTAGTATGTTTATTCTCAATAACAGACACCCCAATACTCGGAGCATACGCTATCTTTTTATTATCGTCTTTAATAAAATCCAAAAAATAACGTGGATCAAAGACAATCGGCGTCCATATTTGGTCTGATCCGCATATAAATATGTCATATTGTTCATTCAAATTCTCAAAATCGCATTCAGTTGTACAATTTGCTGTAAAAGTTAATTGATTTTCTATAAAGCTATCAAATTTTTCATCACGGACAATATCGATAATACGCTTCTCTTTAAAGCGGGCGATAATACGTTTTAATGTAATGCTTTTAATTAATTTCGGTAAACTCCTTTTTTTTATACTTGGAATATAATTAATGACATCAACATCGAATCCAAAATATTTTATAACATTATACAGAGCAACAACTTGAAGAGATGAGCCATAGTTATGATAGTGCCACCAAGTGGTAATTGCAACTTTTTTGATGTTTTGTAAATAACTCATTTTTATGTGTTCCTAATTTTAAAAAAGAAAAGGAGATGACAAAGCCAATCCGCTCATAAACCCAAACATGGTCACAACACCTGCCACAACATTATATATCCCGTAATCCTCCGCCCCCAGAGTTTCCAACACTACCCGTACCGTATACAGACTTATCAACATAAGCAGTATCTGCCTGAAATAGAGCATGAGCGTATTTTTTACTATGTGGGTAGTGTTTGGCGGCATTAATAAATAACTTTTAATCCATGTTAGAAAAATATAGTTAGAATATGACCATGGAAATATTTGAGAAACTGCTGAACAGCTTGGAGACAGTAGGGAAGAAAGTCACCGATGAGAGACACTGGGGACTTTCTTCAAAACAGAAACACTCCAACCGGACACCTTCAATTGTGAGAATTATATCTCCCCAAAACAGGCTCAGGGGCGCCGAAACAGCCTCCTGATTGCGTTGAAGAATTTTCGTTAACCTAAGAATGATCCTTTCTTTTTTAGGCTATTTCTTGCATTTCCATATAACGCTATGTATACTATAAGAAGTAACGTTATTACGCTAATAGATTGATAATATATCTATAATAACGATATTGTCAACAAATTTATAACGTTATTATGATATTTTTTATATATATGTCTGATTTTGCAGAACGCTTGCGCGAAACAATAGAATATACAGGCTTGCTGCAGAAAGAGGTGGCCGCAAAGGCGGGGATAAAAAAGCGGGCTCTGGATATGTATCTGGGAAGCCAGAAATCCATGCCTCCCGCTGATATCGCCGTTCAGCTTGCCTCCGTGCTCGGTGTGACAGTGGAATATCTGGTGACCGGAAAAATGACAATGCAGTCCGCCGATGTCGCTCAATATCTCAAGTTCAGGGATATTATAGAGGATCTGCCCTATATACCCGGAGAAATACTGAATCCGGTAAAGCGTATGCTCAAAGCCATAGCCGAACGGGAGCGGGGAAAAGAAAAGTACCGTGGAAAAAATTGAAGCAAAAATCTTTCGAACAATTTCAATGATAATGCTGATTTCCTGCGTCATTACTAGCGGATAAAGAGAATACCTGTTAAAATAAAACAGATATGGATGTATTGACAGGCGAACTGCTCGTTTTTGTTCTTTTGGCGCCCATGGTTCTCAGGCCCTTTTCCGTAAAAATTCAGGGTGTGCAAAGTATTGCCGTTCTGCCCGTTATAGCCCTCATCTGTGTCCTGCTCATTATTGCCGGAAACGGACTGTCAGTATTGCTGCTGCTTACAGCCGCAGTTTCTCTGGTGTTTTTTCTCAGCAGTATCCCCTCTCTGTACCGGTTCATTTCGGGGATACCCACGGAGTGGTTCGGTCCGGGATGGAAAATATACGCTGTTTTTCTCATACTGGTACTCGGCGCGTCTGCCGGGGTTGTCTGGATCTACCGGCCGGAAGCCGTACCGCTTCCGGCGGACGTAACCGAACTTACCGTTCCTGTAACCGGATCGTTCCAATCCGGGTTCAGCACCGCACGGAACATGGGGGAACGTACCTCCGGTACTGTATATATCTGGTACAGAGCCGGAGAAACTGTCTCAGGAACTCCTGTTCTGTATCTGCCCGATGCCGGGGCTTCCATGGCCGAGTGCCGCGTTACCGCCCGGCTGCTGGCCTCCGAGGGATTTGTTGTTATAGGTGCGGATTTCAATCAGAGCAGATATCTGGAACAGGAGATAAGCCATCCCGCTGTCCGCTCCTTCTGCTTCCGTCTCTCCGGAGGGCTTCCCTGGTTTTTTCTGCCCCTGCCGGAAGATGCTATCATCCGGGAAAAAACGCGGGAGCTGACAGCCCTTGCGGAACTTGTGGAAAGCGGCGGGCTTCCTGTTCCGGCAGGTGATGGCGGTGGTTCCGGCCCTCTCCTTCTTTTTGCCGAGGGCCATGCCGCTGCTGCTGCGGAGGCCTTTCGCCTCCTGTCTCCCCGGGAAAGGAGTTCCGCGTTCTATCTCGTGACCGAAGGCGAACCGGGGCTTCCAGAAAGCGAACAGACCATGCGGATACGGTTCGGTTCCGGAGGCATTGCCTCCTGGGCGGGTCTGTTTGAAACTGTTATCGTTGAGGGTACTCCCGGGCAGCTTTTCGGCTTCGGTAATATCGGTATACTCCAGCCTCTGGACGCATTACTCCTCGGAGGGAAGCCGGACAGGGAAGGGCAGCAGGCCCTGATGGCGGCGAGCCTCGCAGGGAGATACTTTCTCCGGCGGGATATGTTTTTTCGCAGTGGCTCCGGTTCCGAGTAGACCCGATTAAGGAACCCTGTACCGCCTGAGAGCGGCGGTATCCGTAATTGTTCAAGAGGGAGAACATATGAAACTGACTGAACTTGATGACTATTT
>JAISVD010000013.1 GCA_031271875.1 Spirochaetaceae bacterium
GAAGGGCTTTTACGGATAAACTCCCCGAAGCGGTAGCGACCCCGAATGTACGCACCATCGAGGAGCTTTCCTCGTTTATGAATACCACACCAAAGGCATTCATCAAGACCCTTATCTACAAGGCCTATAACAGCGCCCTTGGGCCGGATGGTGCTGAAAAATCAGCGGAAAAACCTGCCCCTGAAAGTTTTTACGCTGTCTGCATCCGGGGAGACCTGGATGTGAACGAGGTCAAACTTGCCGCGGCCCTCAAGGCGAGCGAGGTTGAACTTGCCGATGACGGGGATGTTGTCCGGCTCACCGGCGCGCCCGTAGGCTTTGCCGGGCCTGTCGGCCTCACCTCCGTCCCGGTACTGGCGGATGAATCGGTTTCCGGTATGCACGATGCCGTTACCGGAGCCCTCAAGGCTGACCTCCACTATACCCACGTGGAACCGGGCAGGGATTTTACCCCCCTCCTCATCGCCGATGTCAGAACCGTAAAAGCGGGTGACCGCTGTCCTGTCTGCAACGCGGAATTCTACTCGAAAAAAGGCAACGAGCTGGGACATATCTTCAAGCTCGGATACAAATATACCAAATCGATGAACGTGACCTACCTCGATGAAAACGGGAAACAGCAGACCCCTGTGATGGGCTGCTACGGAATCGGCGTTGACCGTACCCTGGCTTCGGTAATCGAGGAGCATAATGACAGCGACGGAATCATCTGGCCGGTTTCGGTGGCGCCCTTCCATATAATCGTTGTACCCATAAAGTATGAAGGGGCGATGAAAGCCGCCGCCGACACCCTCTACAGGGAACTGAGTGAGCGTAATCTGGAAGTACTCCTCGATGACCGGGACGAGCGCCCGGGGGTCAAATTCAAGGACGCGGATCTCATGGGAATTCCCCTGCGTATTGTTGTGGGGGAGAAAAACCTTCCCCAGGTGGAGATCAAGGAACGCCGGGCACAGGGCGCCCTGGAAAAGGATGTCAGGCTTGTGCCGCTGGAAGAAGCTGCGGACTATTCGGCGGGAATTATCCGGGCTAGTCTTGAGGCTCTCCTGAGCTGACACTCAGGAGCGGAACCCTTTGGCTTATATTAAGAGGTGACAGTGAAAGAGGATTGTTTTACCGTAAAACCGGGAGATGTGGGAAAAAGATGGCTGCCGTTTTTTTTTGCAGGTCTCGTGACCCTGCTCTGCGCCGATGCTGCCGCCCTTCCGGGAATCGATTCCTACCTTCCCGATACATCCGGTGAATATGTGGTGTATCAGGATTTTTCCTATGCAGAAGAGACCTATTTCGGATTCCTGTTCTATGATGAAGAAACCTACGGCGCGTTTATTTCGACCCCTGAAAAAGGTTCCACTATTTCACTGCTTTTTACTGTTGATCCCGCCGCCGAGGATATGGTATTCACGGGGGAGCGGATACTTTCGGATATATCCACTCAGGATGATATCTCCGCCGTGAACTATCTGCATGACCTTCTGTATGAGCTTTCCCGCCGCCGGACCGAAGTAACCGGGAGGGTTCTGCTCTCCGAAGTGCGGGAATCCCAGGAGTTCCCCCTGTTCGGCGGTGAAACGGTATTTGTATATGATTATTATATTCCCCTCTTCAACCTCCGGCGGGTAGAGGACACCCAGGGGGCGGTCCTGCTTGAGCTGGTGCGTATGGGGCAGATACTCGCGGATGACGATACCGATTTCTACAATTTTATCCCCCTTCCTGCTGAGTATGAGCCCTACACCCCGGAATTTTCCGTCAGCGGACGCGCCCCGGCAGAGGTATATTATCTGGACGATATGGCCCTCAGTCTCGATTCCCAGTGGATGCAGTCCGCCCAGAATATCTGGTTCCTCGGTGACGCCGCGATGCTCTGGGTTGATGTTATCAGTATCAACCCGGAATTCCGTGCGAGGAACGGCTATTCCACACAGGAGTATTTTGTGCGCCGGTTTTCCCTGAGCAGTCTCAATAAATGGGGGCTTGTTCCGGAGATGAGGGTGTTCTGGAACGGGGATAATCTCCGGCTGGACAATGTGTTCTATAATCCCCAGACAAATATGGAAACCAGGGAGATAAAGGTGTTTACCGATCTGGGAAACGGCCTGATGACCGCAAAGACCCTTACCGTCTTTGAGTCCATCTATCTGAATCACAGCGCTTATTTTGATGCGATTGTGGAGCAGTAACGGTATGTCCTCCCTCATTACCGTTTTCATGGGCGGCGATATATACGGCGATCCGGGACTCCGGGTACTGGAGGAGCATTTTCCCTCTCTCAAAGAGCGGGAGGGTATAGATTTCGCTGTTATTAATGGAGAGAACGCCGCAAACGGTTTCGGTATCCTTGAAAGTGACGCGGAGCGTATCTTCTCGGCGGGGATAGACGTCATTACCGGCGGCAACCATACCCTCGAAAAGCGTGATGTCTGGCCCTTCCTTTCCACGGAACCGCGTATGCTGCGGCCCGCTAATTATCCCCGGCCCGGAATACCCCTGCCGCCGGACACCTATGCACCGGGCGCCGGTTTCGGTGTTTTTTCCGCCGCCGGGGGCAGTATCGCGGTACTCAATCTTCAGGGGCGTGAATCCATGACCTCTGTGGACTGCCCCTTTGCCTGCGCGGAGGCGTACCTGAAGGAGGCCGCCGGGGCCGGAGCGTTTCTGCTGGTTGATTTTCACGCGGAGTCGAATGAGGAAAAAGAGGCCCTCGGCCTCTTTCTCGCAGGCCGGGCTGCTGCCGTCTGCGGCACCCATACCCATGTGCAGACCGCCGACGAGCGGGTACTTTCCGGCGGTACTGCGTACATCACCGATCTTGGCATGACAGGCCCAGAGGACTCCGTAATCGGAAGCGTGGTTGATACCGCAATCAGGCGGAATATCACTCAGGTTCCCTATAAGATGGAACCCTCCGGTAATGAGGCGGTTATTCAAGGGGTTGTTATCGGTATAGATGCGATGTCGGGGAAGGCGGTTTCGATAAGGCGGGTTGTTTGGCCTGAGAGGGGATGACTTTTGATTTATTTGCTGGTGATGATATTTTTTTGAAAGGTATATATAATAACTTATACCCTATAGTTGTGAAGTTATTTTAAATATTTTTTTGGAGGAAAAAATGAATTTACCTTTAAGTAAAAAATGTATGGCATCAATATCTCTTTTTGGTGAACTTGCCAAAAGAAATACTGATGTTTATGAAACACTTGCTATAT
>JAISVD010000058.1 GCA_031271875.1 Spirochaetaceae bacterium
ATATATGATGATTTATCCGCCGGAGATTGGGAGGAGATACGGAAAACAGCGGATGCGGCGCTGCTCAGTTTCAGGGACGCTCCTCTGCCGGAATGCAGCAGGAGCTGCGTATGATCAGCGACGGAGAAATACGGGTCACCTCCGACAGCTTCTCCCCGGTAAGTTTTCTCAGCAGCAGCAGTCCTGCGGTATAATAAGGAAAAAACCTCCTCAACCACACTCAATCACATTTTTCTTGACATACCCTATTTAATAGGGTATACTTTAACATGACTTGTGAATTTGTGATGTTGCCTGAATTTGACCGTCAATGGCAAAAATTAGGATTAGGTGACAAGGAACTCCGCCAATTACAGGAAATCCTGTTGCAAAACCCCAAAGCGGGGGATGTAATTCGGGGTACAAACGGGCTTCATAAAATACGCATTGCCTTTGAAGGGCAGGGAAAAAGCGGAAGCGGCAGAGTAGCATATGTAGACTTGAACAGGAGACCACAAAATGAGTGTATACGAAAGCATTATACAGGGTTTAACCGAAGCCGCAGATTATCAGCAGGGGAACATCCGTGCCCGCAAAATAAAACTGACCATAAAGCCGGTAGAAACATTTACCACCGAAGATATTAAACAAATACGCCAAAAGACAGGATTAAGCCAGGCAACATTTGCCGGTACGCTCGGCGTTTCCCCCAAAACAATAGAAGCCTGGGAAAACGGCCGAAACAAACCGGAAGGAGCTTCCCGGCGTCTGCTTGAAATCGTCCGCGACGACCCCGGTTTTATAAAACGATTTCAGGCTTAGTTATTATTGTTTATATTCCGCGGCAGGAGCTGCGTATGATCAGCGACGGGGGAATACGGGTCACCTCCGACAGCTTCTCCCCGGCAAGTTTTCTCAGCAGCAGCAGTCCGGCGGCGGAACCGATCTCCTGGGTGTTCTGAGTCATGGTGGTAAGACGGGGAGTTATATACTCTCCCAGTTCATCACCGTCAAAACCGGCCACGGAGATATCACCGGGAACCATCAGGCCTCTCTCCTCCAGGGCTTTCAGCGCCCCGTAAGCCAGAGAGTCGTTGGCCGCGAAGATTGCCGTAAAATCACGGGTTCGGGCCAGGAGCTTCCGGGCCGCCTCATACCCCCCTTGAGAGTGCCAGTAAAAAGCCTGCTCCGTCAGGGAGGGATCAAAGGGGATGCCGTTCTCACCGAGGCACTGCCGGTACCCCTCAAACCGCTCCGCAGAGGCGGTGGCAAAGGAGCTGCCCGGACCGGCGATATAGGCGATCCGGCGGTGTCCCAGCTCCGCAAGATATTGAACCATTCTCTTTGCGCCCCCCAGGTTATCGGTCAGAACGGCGCTTATTCCCGGTATTACATCGTTCACCGACACGCAGGGAAGCCTGCTTTCAGCAAGTTTCGCAAGCTCCTGTTCATTTGACGCGATGGTAATAATCAGTATACCATCCACATTCCTGAAATTGCAGTGATCAAGATAGGAGATATGGCGGCCGCCGAGGTTTCGGGAGAGGAATAGCAGATCATATCCCTCTGTCTCAAGGACGCCTTTAAAACTGTTGAGGATATTGCTGAACAGGGGATGCTCAAATCCCTTCTGCATATAGTAATCCTCAAAGATGATCCCGATAAGATGGGAACTTCTGGTAGTCAGGGTTCTGGCGGTCAGATTCGGGGTATACCCCAGCTCCTTTGCGGTATTCAGTATATATAACCGGGTAGCCTCACTGAGGCTGCCCGTTCCGTTAAGGGCCTTTGAAACCGTGGGAGGAGAAAACCCTGTCCGCTTCGCGATATCGTATATGGTCACCATCGCGAAGCGGCTTATATCCCTCCGCCGTTTTCAGCGGCAACCCCGGAGTACCAGTAATAGCTGTCCTTGGGGATGCGCCGCAGGGTCGGGTAATCGATATACACCAGACCGAACCGATCATCATATCCCGAATGCCATTCGTAGTTGTCCGTAAAGCACCAGTGAAAATAACCCCGTACATCGCTTCCGTCGGCAACGGCTTTTTTCAGCTCCGAAAGATAGCGGTGCAGAAAATCGATCCGGTCGGGATCGTGGATCTTCCCGTCGAGAAAAATCCGGTCGTTGCAGCTCTGTCCGTTTTCCGTAATATATATCGGAAGCCCGTACCGCTCCCAGATACTGTTCACCCCGAAACGCATCACCTCCGGCGTCACGGGCCACTTGAGCGCAGTCCGGGGATATCCCTCATATTTCGGTACAAACTGCGGCGCGCCGTCGCTTCCCCGGTATACGGCCCCGCCGTTATAAATATTCAGGCCGATAATATCCGGCTTTTCATTGATAACGGCCCAATCCTCAGGGGGAACCGCCTTGACCAGAGGATCAAGCCAGGAACCTTCCGTGTCCGGGTATCGCCCGAAAACCACTGCGTCGAGTACCCAGTGATGGAGGAACCACTCTCCCGCTTCAATCAGCGCACCCGTGGGAAACGCAGCTTCCGCTGCTGCGGCACGGTTTGCGGGCGTATCAGGTTCTGGGTAGCAGAGCCGTCCGGTAGAAGCGAGTCCCACTTTGGCGGAGTTGTCGGCCCTGCGTATCTCCTTCGCGGCGAGGCCGTGGGCAAGGAGCAGTGTATGCATCACCGTAAACTGCTGCTCCGGTGGAAGAGTTTTCCCCGGAGCGTGTATCCCCGAAGCGTATCCCAGTCCGGCGGAACACTGGGGTTCGTTGAGGGTAAAATAAACGCCTATCCTTCCCTTAAAGTGTTCCGCCACGACCTTCGCGAGTTCCGCGAAAGCAAATGCGGTCTTCCGGTTCAGCCAGCCTCCGTCATCCTCCAGCACCTGCGGAAGGTCCCAATGGTAGAGGGTGAGATACGGCGTAATACCCTTTTCAAGGCAGAGGTCAACGATCCTGTCGTAAAATCCGAGCCCTTCGGGATTCACCGCGCCGCCGCTTCCGGGACCGCGGCCTTCCGGCAGTATCCGGGGCCAGGAGACGCTGAACCGGTAATTCCTGATACCCGCCGCCGCTATCAGGGCAATATCCTCGGCATACCGGTGGTAGTGGTCGCAGGCGACATCCCCGGTATGCCCGTTGAAAGTCCGTCCGGGGGTATGGCTGAAGGTATCCCAGATCGAAGGACTCCTTCCCCCCTCGCGGACTCCTCCCTCAATCTGATAGGCCGCCGATGCGACACCCCATACAAAATCCTTTGGAAAACTCATCATGCAGTACCTCCTGTATCGTAAGGCAACCGGTGGCCTTACGATATAAG
>JAISVD010000090.1 GCA_031271875.1 Spirochaetaceae bacterium
TGTGATGCCCAGACCATGCTCTTTGAGTATCCCGATCCGTTTTTTCATCAGCACATCATAGTCGGGAATGTCCCTGGTGGTCAGTTCCAGCTCCTTTATACCTGTTTCTTGTGCAAAGGCTATCCAGATTTCCGGTACAAGAACCCCTTCCAGATCAAGGCATACTATATACATATCAGCTCCCGTTTATTGTATTACATTCTCCTGAATATATATAAGAATTATAGCATGAAATAGACATATCCTTCAATAATAGAGGGGCCCCGCTTTTCTGTAAAAGCTCTGTCCCCGTTGAGCCCATCTCCGATTTACGCCTCTTCCTGTACATGCGGATGTGCACTATTGCGCTGTGAATCTCTTTTGTCTATACTAAATAGTAATTGCCTTCCGCGCGTGTGATTATGATATTGTTTTTACCAATACATAATAGGGCTTTTGTGTAGTTAAAGAGAGGAGTTCATCATATTTAAATGTACATGTATGGGCAGTCTGCTGCCGCTGGCCGCAGTGTTTTTTCTTTCAGGTTATGCGGTATCTGCGGAGGGTATCCGGATAACGGATGCCTCCGGGGGCCTCTTTTTCAAGCCTGAAGTAAACAGAAGTTTCAATTACTGCTGGAATATAGGCGCTCAGGGAGAGGTCACATTCAACCAGATGGTTTTTGTTGAGGGAGGTTTATTCCTGGGGGAAACCGGCGTTTTCAATAGTAATGTTTTTGCCCAGGCGGGGGTTCATCTGCCGATTCCGGTGGATATGTCTCTCTGCGTGGCGTATATATTCAACTCCTTCAGCGAGTATAAATCAAAAATATACACAGTAACTCCCAAAACAGTAATCCGGTTCAGATACGGGGGCTTTGCTGTCGGATACAGTATGCGTATGGCTTTATATGATGACATCCTGCTCCCGATGGAACACGGTTTTCTTGCCCTCGGGTATGTGAATCTGTATACGTCCGACCAGGTAACTGTACGTCTCACGGCATCCAATTTTCACGATTTTTTAGTATTGACCACAGGGTTTTACAATCTCCGGGTACAGTTTTCTGTCCGGGTGTCTCGGCACATTACGGTCATCAGCGGGTTTGAGATGTACCAGGCAGGTTCTATCGGACTCTCTGCAACTCCCTACGGAGGGGCGCTTACGGGAGGTGTCGTATTCAGTCTGTAATTCATTTCCGAAAAAAAAGGGCGGCCCCGGTATCTGCGGCTCTCTGGTTATGCGCGGCGCTGACGTTGCTGTTTCTGCTTGCCGGATGTTCCAATGATCTTCTGGGGCTTTTTGCTTCCGATGATTTCCAGAAACGGGAAGCCGTGTGGAACACCTTTGTTTTTCCCGAAGAAACGGAGCGTTCCCTCTCTCTGACGGTTCCGTACTCCTTTCTTGTGATCACGGATACCCATATACAAGGGGATGATACGAACCGGTTTGAGGATATCGGTGACATTGTGAAACAGAACGGCGATTCTTTTGTTGTTGTCACGGGAGATATAACCCAGTCGGGAAAGAGGGAGGAGCTTCAGAACTTTATCGATATTGCCGGCAGTTTTGGTGTGCCCTGTTATCCGGTGCTCGGAAATCACGATATCTTTTTCAATAACTGGAAGAATTGGAAGGAGCTGATCGGTTCCGCCACTTACAGGATCGATTCCGGTTCAACCACGCTGCTGGTACTCGATACGGCAAATGCTGTTTTCTGCAGCCGACAGCTTGACTGGCTTGAGAAGCAGCTGAGATCATCGGGAAAGAACACGTTTGTGTTTACCCACTGCAATCTCTTTATTGAAAATGCCGGTGACATACAGCAGCTTACGGATATCCGGGAGCGCGCCCGGATACTGTCGATGCTCGATGGACGGTGTACCGCGATGTTCACGGGGCATGTCCATAACCGGATAATACGGAAGGCCGGCGGGGTTCGGTATATAATAATAGAAGATTTCAAAAGGTCCGGAACCTATTGCCGCGTATATGTCACGGAAGACGGAATGAGGTATGAATTCCTTTCGGTGAAGTAGAGCCAGTCTCAGCGGTTTTTCCGGGAGAGACCCCTTTTAAATGAGGTTACCCTGGCCGAAGCGGTTTCTGTCCAGGGGCTTGTGTCTCCCCGTTCCAGATGCCGGAAGCCGACTCCTGCGATCATGGCTCCGTTGTCGGTGCAGAGCCTGAGAGGCGGGAATATGCAGTTAAGTTCCCGATGTTCAGCGAGCATGGCCCGGAGCCGCGAGTTTGCCGCCACTCCGCCTCCGGCGACGATTGTCGTGAGCCCTGTGTCTTCCGCCGCCCGGAGCAGACGGCTGACAAGTATTTTAACCGCCGTCTCCTGAAACGCCGCTGCGAGGTTTTCCGGAGTCCGTTCATATTCCGGGTTCCAGAACTGGTCCAGCTGGTTTATGGCCGCTGTTTTCAGCCCTGAGTAAGAGACATCGTAGCGATGAGTATCGCCGCGGTGAACATCGCCGTCGCCGGTGTTTTTTCCTTTGTGAAGGGAGGGCATGGGGAACGAAGCAGCCCGGGGATCGCCGTTTTTCGCGAGCCTGTCGATGACCACGCCTCCGGGGTATCCGAGGTTGTAGAATTTCGCGACCTTATCAAAGGCCTCTCCCGCCGCGTCATCAATCGTGGCGCCCAGTACTTCAATGTCGTCGAAATCACTGACCCGGCAGATAATCGAATGCCCTCCGGATACGAGGAGCCCGAGATAGGGGTATTCCGGTATCCGGGTAGCAGGACTGTCCCTCTCTTCCAGATGAGCGGCATACAGATGCCCGAGCATGTGGTTCACCGCGATGAAGGGTTTCCCCGCGGCCCAGGCGAGGGTCTTCGCGAAGGTCAGTCCCACAAGCAGCGATCCCATCAGACCCGGTCTGCTCACCGCCGCGATTCCGTCGATCCCGTCCATCGTCAGCCCGGCCTCATCCAGCGCCTGCTTGACAACGGGAAGTATCCATTCGGTGTGTTTTCTGCTGGCGATCTCCGGGACCACCCCCTTGTACGCTTCGTGAAAGGGTATCTGTGTGGCGATCACATTGCTGAGGATATACCGTCCGTCCCTGACTACCGCCGCTGCGGTTTCGTCGCAGGATGATTCAATTCCGAGGATATTCATCATTGCTTCTTGTCAGTACCATCCGGGCTATCGAAGAGAGGGTATACCCCTCTTCCACCAGTTCAGGATACATCTCCTGAAGAATCTGGGCCAATTCATCTGACCACACATGTCCTATCATTATCGCCGAACCCTGCTTCTCAGCAGCTTTCATACCCTCATATATGGCGCCGATAATTGATGAACGCTCCTGATTGTTGTCCAAAAACACTGTACGCTCCCAGATTTTTATTCCCA
>JAISVD010000219.1 GCA_031271875.1 Spirochaetaceae bacterium
AGCTGCGGGTCTTTCCGGGGTTGTGCCGGGGCGCTTTTTTTAGTCGCCGCCGCAGCTCTGCTGCCGTTGTTGAGCTCCGCAGCGTTCCGTTCGGCCTCGCGCACGGACATTCCCGAACCGACGATACGCCCGAACAGTACCCGCTGGTCTGCGGAATTTTCAACCGACAGGAGCGCCCTGGCATGTCCGGCCGTTATCTGGCCTGAAGTGACTGCGTTGAGCATATCCTCAGGGAGCTTGAGAAGACGCAGCGCGTTGGCAACGGTGGAGCGGTTTTTCCCTACCCTGGCTGCCGCTTCCTCCTGGGTCAGGTTTCCCATCTCCATGAGCTTTTTATAGGCCCGGGCCTCTTCAGCGGGGTTCAGGTCTTCCCGCTGGATATTTTCTATAAGCGCGATTTCAAGTTTCCGCTCATCGGAATACTTTTTGAGCAGCACCGGAATACGGGTAAGCCCCGCGAGCCGGGCCGCTCTGGTCCGCCGCTCTCCGGCTATAATATAGTAACTCCCATCATCAAGCTGTTCGGCAAGTACCGGCTGAATGATACCGTGTTCCCGTATTGATTCCGCCAGTTCCTGCAGGGCTTCAGCATCAAATTCACCCCGGGGCTGGTAGGGGTTTGGTTTCAGCAGTGAGATATCTATGAGCCGCTCCCCGGCTGCTTCCGTCTCAGGCGGCGGAATTTCGGTGTTCTGGTTTGAAAAAACCGGTTCATCCTCCGTGAGAAGCGCACCCAGTCCTTTTCCCAGCACTTTTTTAGCCACGGGCGATTACCTCTTCGGCAAGTTTCTGATAACTTCTTGCACCCGCACAGGAGGGATCATATTTGCAGATTGGCAGTCCATGGGAGGGGGCTTCGGACAGGCGCACATTCCGCGGTATTATGGTGCTGAAAACACGATCCTTGAAATATGTTTTGACCTGCTGCACCACATCGTGGGCAAGCCTGGTACGGGAATCATACATGGTAAAAAATATCCCGCCGATGATGAGAGTGGGATTGAGTCCTTTCTGCACCCGTTTTACGGTCTGGAGAAGGAGGGACAGCCCTTCCAGGGCAAAGTACTCACACTGGAGGGGAATGAGAACCCCGTCCGCTGCGGTGAGCCCGTTCAGGGTAAGTATTCCCAGAGAGGGAGGGCAGTCTATAAGAATATAATCGTAGGCATCTTTCAGAGGGGAGAGGGTGTTTTTCAGATAGAATTCCCTGTCCTCCTGGTCTACCAGCTCTATGGCGGCGCCGGAAAGATCGATGGACGCCGGAATTATATCCAGCCTGTCAACCATTGTTTTGCGTATTGCCTGTTCGGGTGTGGCGGTTTCCGCCATAAGTTCATAAATAGTCGGTTTTTCCCGGGAGGAACCGACCCCGGAAGACATATTAGCCTGTGAGTCAAAATCAACGAGCAGTACCTTCCGTCCCGCTTCAGCGAGATAGGCGCCGATGTTGATTGCCGAGGTGGTTTTTCCGACTCCGCCTTTCTGATTGACAAAAACGTAAATCTTCCCCATAGGGCCAAGTATATCATCTTATTCCGGTTTCGTATATACAAGAGAAAGAGGGCACAATTTATGCTCAATGCATAAGCACTGTTTCCTGGTTATATCAATCCTTCCGCCGCCGCTTTCCTGAACCGCGGGGTCTCCAGCGGAACACAGCCGATCTCTGCGGCGAATTCATGCGCTTTCAGCGCCGCAGAGATCACCGCTTCGGGATAGTGGGCGTCGGAGTTGCAGATCACCTGTGCGCCCCGCTCGAGGGCGAGCTCCCAGAATTCCCGCACCGGATAGGGGTGACGGGGTCCCGAATCACCCTGTATAAGGGGCCTCTCCAGTCCGTTCCCGTTTATCTCCAGAGGAAGTCCGGAGGCGACCGCCGCGTCGATAACCGCGCCGAGACAGGCTCTGGCATCACCGTCCCAGCTTCTCCAGTTTGACATCAGTATGTCGGGATGGGCTATATATGAAAAAAGTCCGCTCTGTATCCCCTCCACGGTCAGATCGGTGTAACGGTAAACCTGAGAACGCTCCGTCAGTTCGCCTATCCAGAGAAACTCATCCCCCTCCTTTACCCAGTGGGGCCCGTATACGAGAAAATCCGCTTTCAGTTCACCCAGAAGAAAGTCGGTTATCCAGTTCTTAAACTGCGGGTGCCATTCGCACTCAAACCCCGCGTACACAGGAAACCCCGCATCCTTACCCGCCTCCCGCACAGCCTTCATGTATCCCGGCGCCTGGGAGGGCGTCATCCGAGCCGCCTGCCATATCCTGTCCGGCAGGGGCGCGTGGTCGGAAAAACCCAGCCCCGAACAACCCTCCCGTTCCGCTGCGGCAATATAATCCGGAGGCATCCCCACTGCGTGGTGACAAAGCGCTGTATGGGTATGAAAATTGGTTATCATGTATTCAACAGCCGCCGTTCCATCTCGTCAACAAGAGAGGCAAAACGGTTTACCGCAGACTGAACCGGCTCAGGCGATGCCATATCCACACCGGCCATCTTGAGTGACTCCAGAGGATACCGGGAACCGCCGGATTTGAGGAAGCTGAAATATTCAGCCCGCTCCCTCTCCCCGCCGGAAAGCACCCGCTCCGCCAGCGCCAGGGCCGCCGAGATACCGGTGGCGTACTTGTATACATAAAAGGCCCTGTAGAAGTGGGGAATCCTCAGACCCTCCAGATCGCTGGTCTCCTCGAATACCATCTCCGGGCCGAAATATGCCTCCAACAGGGCCCGGTACTCGCTCCGCAGCAGGTCCACCGTAAGGGGCGTCCCCTCCTCCAGAAGCTGGTGAGTCCGCGCCTCGTACTCGGCGAACATGGTCTGCCGGTACAGGGTCGCCAGGATATCCCCCGCCCGGATACAGGTGAGATAGGTTTTCATTTCCGCAGATTCGGCGTTCTCCATGAGATAGCGGAAGAGCAGCTCCTCGTTGAAGGTACTCGCTGCCTCGGCTTCAAAGATCGTATACCCGTACTGCATGAACGGATTCGACTTCGCCGAGTACAGGGAATGCATCGAATGTCCGCCCTCGTGGGCCAGGGTGAACACATCCCGGAGTACATCGCTCTTGTAGTTCAGCAGGATATAGGGATACCCCGTATACCCGCCGGAGGAGAAA
>JAISVD010000240.1 GCA_031271875.1 Spirochaetaceae bacterium
CTTTGACGTTTTTGAGGAATCGCTCCATGGCGGCCCCGGATTCGATCACTCTGCGGCACATCTCCACACCGGAACTGAAATCTCTTGTCTTTCCGCCGAATATGGCCATCCAGCTCCCGAAGGCGCAGGTGAGTTCCATGATATCATCGATCCCCTTTCCCGCGGAACTTGTTCCGTCAAGGCACTCCAGTATCTCCTCCACTTCGAGGAAATTACCTACCGTATTTCCCAGGGGAGTGTTCATATCGGTGATAAGGGCGCAGGATTTTTTTCCCATTGCCGCCGTGGTCTGAACAAGACTTTGGGCGAGTTTTTCGGCTTCCTCCGGAGTCTTCATAAACGCGCCGGAACCCCATTTCACATCAAACACCAGGGATTCGGAACCTTCCGCGAATTTCTTCGACAGAATACTCGCAGTAATAAGCGGAACCGATTCCACGGTGGCCGTAACATCCCGCAGTGCGTAGAGAAGCCGGTCGGCGGGGACAATCTCCTTTGTCTGGCCGGTCATGGCATACCCGGTCTCCCCGATAATGGAACGGAACTGCGGTACGGTAAGGTTTGTCCTGTAGCCGGTAATGGCATCGAGTTTGTCCAGCGTCCCTCCGGTGTGACCGAGGGCGCGTCCGCTCATCATCGGGACTTTTATACCAAGGCACGCCGCCACAGGAGCGAGGGAGAGGGATATCTTGTCCCCCACCCCGCCGGTTGAGTGTTTGTCCACAAAGGGCCCCGCAATTCCGGTGAGATCGATGGTCTCCCCGGAATTCAGCATAATCTCCGTAAGCTGCTTTGTTTCCGTAAAAGTCATCCCATTAAAACAGACCGCCATGAGCCACGCGGAAACCTGGTAGTCAGGGATCTCACCCCGGACATACCCGCCGATAAGAAACTCAAGCTCCTCCCGGGTCAGTTCTTCCCTGGGGGAAACCCTCTTTTTCATGATAATATCGACAGCGCGCATCCAATACCTCCATGACAGTTTCTTCCTACAAAATCCCAACGCCCGATTGCAGGGTATTCAGTCTTCCATCCACCGCCTTCTCGGCAAGAAAGAAAAGCAGGTTTTTCATATCCCGAACCGTATCTCCCCGCAAAGGCAGGACACGGACAGCGGCGGGGGGCAGCCGGGAAACAGCGGAAAGATATCCCCTCACAGCTTCGTCAGCGGGGAAAACCCGTTCTTCGGGACGGGAACAATTGCCGCAGATGAATCCCCCCTCATAGGCTGAATAATATAATACGCCATTTTCGCGATTAGTACCAGCCGGTGCTTCGCAGCGGGCCGGTGCTTCACAGCGGGTCGCAGCTCCGCAGCGGATACAGAGTTCCGGGTCAGGATCAAGGCCCATCAGAATAAGCCACCGCCAGAGAAACCGCAGCAGCCCTGCCCTGCCCTCATGTTCACCGGCTATATCGAGGCCGTCAAGGAAGCCGCACACCAGAGGAAACAGCGACTTACTGTCATTTCCCTCCCCTCCGCCGGTCCGCACTACCAGCTCGGTACAGAGCGACGCAGCCCAGGTTTTGAAAAGGTTCTCCCTGAGGGAGGGCCTGAAAGCGGTAACATCAAAGTCAGTCACCTTTATGGTGTTTTTTACCGGATTCTCATACAGCCATATCCGGCCTGAATGCCAGGGCGCTGCCAGTGATTTGAGCTTGCTCTTCGCTCCGCCAAATACCGCAGCCCGGAGCAGCCCCCGTCCTTCCGCAAGGAGCCGTACCTCCCGGTGTCCCTCCCCGAAACTCCGCAGGGACAGGACAACCGCATCGTAATAGCCGGAACGTGTCATTCCGCCTCCGGTATGATGTCTGACGGCGCGGCAATATATTCAAGCGCCGTCCAGGGACTGTCTCTCCGGCGGTTCGCTTTTTTTGCCTCCCGGACAATATCGGCGATAAAACCGGCAAGGTCTCCGTCATATCCTTCATAAACGGCGGAAAAACTATCCTGCCGTTCTCCGTAGAGCAGATAGAGGCTGATGTAGGCGTTATTTATACGCATATCGGAAAAATCCCGGTAATTCTCCGTCCTGTATTTTATCGCATAGGAATCACGGAATTCAGTCTGAAAAAGGGAAATTATTTCGTTTTTCCGTAAAAGCTTCTCATCGCGAGAAAGGGATTCATCCCCGTAAAGGGGACGGAGCCGGGAAGCAAGTTCCAGAATATCCCGGCGGAAGGTCTCCTTGTCCGCTGCCTGAAAAGCGATCCGTTCCCTCTCCTCCGCTTCGGCGGCGTCACCGTATTTCCACTGCATATAGGCAAGGGCGCCGGTATCGCCCACAAAGACGGCAAGCTCTTCGTTAAAATCGGCGTGTTTTTTTAAAAACAGCGTTGCGTGGGTCTCCTCATGGAGGATCAGCCGGGCAAGTTCATATTCGGAATACTCTTCCATAAATGAGTACAGGGGATCCTTGAAAAACCCCAGGGTGGAAAAGGCGTCAACCCCGCGGATTATCACGTCCAGTTTTTTTTCTTTCAGCCTCTCTGCCTCCCGCCGGGCATCGGCCTCCCGGTAAAAGCCGCGGTAGGGGAGTTTTCCCACCACCGGATAGTTCCAGAACCAGGGATCGAGGGAGAGCTCCGGCGCGGCCTGCACGACCAGCGCCACCCAGGAGCGGTCCAGAAAAACATAGGTTGTATAGTTTTTGCCCGACGCGAGTCCCAGTTCCTCTCTGCCGAAAGCCTTGATCCCGTTTACCAGTTCCAGAAATTTGCGGGTTCCCTCAGGCAGGGCCGGGTCTTTCAGGAGCCTCGCCGTACTTTTGGCGGAAAACTGCATGGAGAGAAACGATGCGCTCTGGGTGGTCAGATAGCAGCCCGACAGGAGCGGCCCCATCGCGAAGGATGCCAACAGCAGCCTTTTCAAACCGGATTTTCCGTTCATGTACATGAATATAGCAGGATTTCACTGAAAGGGCGAGAGTAGTTCCTGTCTTTATTCTGATCTTTTCGTTCTATTAGGGGCTTCTCTATAAAGAGGCCGTTGCCTCAAATCCTATATATTTTAATAATGATGCTTGCAGGATATTACTATTATCACATCATTTTCTATCTTATACACTAACCGGTGTTCCTGCGTTATTCGCCGTGACCAATATCCTGATAATTCATGTTTCAACGCTTCAGGTTTTCCCGTTCCCTGATATGGTATCCGCTCAACTTCTTTTATCAATTGTTCTATTTTCGTTCCGACTTTCTTGTCACTCCTCATCCACTCACAAAAATCCTGAAACGCCTTTGGCATAAATTCTATCGTCATATTTCAAATTTCTCTAATTCTTCCATCGTCATGATATGACCGACTTTGCCCTGCCTGACCTCCTCTATCGCTTCAAAAAGATGTTGCCGATTTACTTCTGATTTCATCAAATACTCTGTCTCATCTTCCATTTCCTGCACAGTTATTTCTATCTCTTTATCCGGATATGACCGTTTTAATATATCTATAAAATTTTCAGTTAACTCATCTGTGTTTAACCGGTATGTAGTCTGCATACAAACCTCCATTTCTCTTTATAATATATCATATTTTCTTCTTTCTGTCAGTTGTATGATTTCATCATTGTTGTCCCAAACCTTTGTACATGACATTTTTCAAGAAAATGTAATTATAATAGTTGACGCGGCTCCCGGCATATATGATACTATGTAATCGTGCGGTTTTATCCGCATCTATTATGACAAATTGTGAGGAAAGCAATGGCAATAGAAACAACACTGCCGAAAATGCTTCAGGCCCGGGCCGCAGCAAAACCTGAACTTACTGCTCAAGCATCAAAAAATGCGGAAGGAATATTTGAATATTATACTTTCAAGGATATGTATACCAGTGTCCTCGATCTCGCCGCAGCTTTTTCCGATATGGGAATCAAGAGGGGCGAGCGGGTAGGAGTTATTTCAGATAATCGCCGGGAGTGGCTTCTGAGCGATTTCGCGCTGCTTTCCCTCGGTGCGGCTGATGTCCCCCGGGGATGCGATTCCACGGGCACCGAAATCCGGTTTATCCTGTCGTTTTCCGAATGTACCTTTTCCATTTTTGAAAACGGACATCAGCTCAAAAAGGTTCTTGAGAAAAAGGAGGAGGTGCCGCTGCTCAGAACAGCGATACTGTTTGATGCGCCGTCTGAGGAGATTCTGCGTCTCGCGGCGGATGCGGGAATAACGGTACACGCTTTCGGGGATGTCATGAAACGGGGAACCGAGACGCCCCGCCGGGAAGCGATGGAGGCGGAGATCGAAAAAGGTACGGGGGATGAACTCGCCACCATCATTTTTACCTCCGGAACAACCGGGACACCCAAGGGGGTTATGCTTACCCACCGCAACTACGTGGCTCAGCTTGAGGATGTCGGTTCGGTCCTCGATGTACGCCCCGGAGAGATATGGCTTTCGGTACTGCCGGTATGGCACAGCTTTGAACGGGTGGTACAATATATCGCCCTTACCCTGCACAGCGGCCTGGCCTACTCAAAACCGGTCGCGTCGGCAATGCTTCCGGATATGGCCGCCGTAAAGCCCCAGTGGATGTGCGGCGTACCTCGGCTTTGGGAGTCCCTTGCTCAGGGTATCTTCCGCTCGATGAAAAAAACAGGCGGTATAAAGCTCGCCATGTTCAATTTCTTCGTGTCCATAGGGAAAATCTATATGCGCGCCGGGGACAGGCTCTTTAACCGGGTGTGCACTTTCAAAAAGGAAAACCGCGCCGCGGATATATTGCGGGGAATTCTTCCATTTATTCTCCTCAGCCCGCTCTATGCGCTGGGGAATGCGCTGGTC
>JAISVD010000142.1 GCA_031271875.1 Spirochaetaceae bacterium
AGGGAACCATCGCAAAATCCGCATAAAAGCGGGTATCCTGCTCCCCCTGACTGGAGTGCATCCCCGGATCATCCGCCACGGCGATGATGAGGCCCCCCTTTATGCCCAGCAGGGAAGAATTCATGAAGGGGTCTGCGGCAACATTCAGACCCACATGTTTCATGGTGACAATCGATCTCCTGCCCAAAAAGGAAACGCCCAGGGCCGCCTCGTAAGCGGTTTTTTCATTCGCGCACCATTGTGCAGTAATAGACCATTCCGCTTCCGGGCCGGTATGTTTTTCATGATTATCGATAAGATATTCAAGAATTTCAGTTGAAGGGGTTCCGGGATAGCCAAACCCGGCAGACAGACCTGCGTGGATGGCCCCCAGAGCAAGGGCCTCATCGCCCAACAAAACCATATCTTTCATTAAAACCTCTATATCCTGCGGGTTTCCGCGATTGCGGGACCCGCTCCATGGGTGTACAATATTTTTCGTAAATGCTGGTTTCCGGTACGGAAACAGTTCCCATACTGCTCTTCCAGTTTATCCCTATCCGCCGAAGTTGTCCATACCTGCCGATTTTTGGGTAACGGAAAGTATCTCCGTTACCTCCGGAATCCTGCCGGAACGGGCTGAACTCCGCCCGGAGGAACTCAGACAAAATACCAGAACCGCCGAAAGGAGGAGAAAAAGCAGCGCCGTACCCGCCTTCCAGCCCTCGCCGCCCGCGGTGAGGGGCAGCACGGCGGAAGCGAGAAAATACCCGGCTGCGGCGGCGGCAAGAGGAAAAAGGATCGCCCGGAACCCCTCGAAAAGCCGACCCCTTACCGGCGCCGCGACCCGTACATAGCTCCCTGCGGAAAGGGGCAGCTGTTTCGGGTTCAGGCAGAAGAAGGGATTTCCCTCCTTCCGGCAGCCGGAATTTTCGCAGTTGATACACGCCTCTATTTCAACAGCCTTCACCCATACGCCTTCCGTGTCGATCCTCACCACCATCGCCTTTTCCCTCATATTATTCCCCCTCCGCCGGAATTCTGAACCCTTCCATTCCGGTACAGACTCCTGTTTTATCGGCGGTGATAAAGACGCCCTGAACTTCAGCCGGGTTCTCCGGAGAACACACCGCCTCCCGGCCCCAGTCGGGGATTCCGGTAATGTATGACCTGATACGGCTTTCCGGGTCAAATCCGCCGACGGAGTTGCGGCAGCCTGTCCGCCCTGCGTCGATAATGACCCCGGTTCCTCCGGGGAGTATCCGCGCTTCGGCGGTCTGTACCCGCCCGTGGGAACCGATAACAGCGGTCACCGTTCCGTCCGCGAAAAAACCGAAGGCATGCTTTTCTGCGGTGGTTGCCCCATGATAATCAACTATAATACATGGGGTCTCCTTTTTTATATGCTCTACGAGGGGAGGAAACCGTATAAAAGGGTTGTCCCCGTGTATTCTGCTGAAGCCGGTCTGACCGATGAGGGAGACAACGGCTATCTTTCCCTTCGGCGTGGTCACCATCCGCCACCCCTTGCCGGGGCTCTCGGAAGAAAAATTGGACGGACGGATCAGGTGGGCGATAATCTGAAGGGATTCCACAGTGTCCTTTTTGAGATAGATATTGTCGCCCCCGGTCAGAACAGTGATCCCGAGCTTCCTGAGATAGATCGCGTGGTTTTTACCGATCCCCGCCCCGCCGGTTACACCGTCGGCGTTGGCGATAATGATATCCGGTGAAAAGCGGCGTTTCAGTTCCGGGAGCTTCTTTTTGACCGCGAAAACTCCCATTTTGCCGACAAGTTCGGCGATATATAAAATCCGGAATTCCAAAAATACTCCTTAGATATTTCTCCGTCTATTGGAGCGGAAAAGCCGCAGGCGTTCCGCAGCTCCTTACTGTTTCTTATTCATCCGTACCATCAAAAGGACAATCCCGGTGAAAAACCTTCAGTCCCGGAGGGTCTCTCCCTGAGCCGCTCCTCACAGACAGCGGCCCCGGAGGTATTTCCCAGCTCCCTGTAGGTATCCCTCAGATTATACAGGGCATCATAATAATTGGGAAAGATCGTCACCGCCGCCTCAAAGGCTTCGCTGGCGGTGCCGTAGGCCCCTTGAGAAAAAAAAGCGACCCCCAGATTGTTCCAGAGATGATGGTTGTCGGGATTCAGATCAAGCCCATCCTGAAATACATCTACGGCCTCTTCATACTCCCCGAGGTTCATCAGCACAAGTCCCAGGGCGTCAAGTACATCCTCATCATAGGGTTCCAGTTCCCGGGCGTACACAAGGGCATCCCGGGCCCTGCCCAGGTTTCCGGAGTCGCGATGGGTGATACCAAGGTTATACCAGAGCAGGTAATTTGAACGATCCAGGGTTATGGCCCGCTGGAAACAGGCTATCGCTTCGGGGTAGTTCCCCTGGGCGGTCAGTTCGATGGCATATATATTCAGGTCCTCAGGGTTATCTTTCATAAAATCTTGCAATCTCCTTCAATCGGTTGTATATTATATATAGTAAACGGGGATTCTGTAAATTACATCTATGGTCGCAATTACAAAACTTTCTCAGTTTTGTAATTGCCTTACTGTATAGGGTTATGGAATTTCCGGTCCGGCCGCAGGGCGCTTACCTCTATGAGCGCAGGGCCGGAAGGACCGCTTTGTATAAAGGGTTCTGAAAACTATCGAACGGCCAGTGCATGATGTTTTTCGGCGGGCGCTGAAGAACAGAGACTGAAGCCGTAAAGGAAGCGTGTTATGAAGAATTACGGAAACATGGACCTTGGTTCAATCTTTGACGAGATTTTTGAGGCGGCGAAGGATTTTTCCAGCCAGTTTCAGAGGAACTTCAACGATTTTGCCTCAAAGGGTTCGGATTTCATCTTTAGTACCCTGAACAATAACAACACCGATTACTATCCGGCGTACTCCTATCCTCCGACAAATGTATATATCACAAAGGACAGGAAGCTGGTTTTTGAATTCGCCGTGGCGGGGTTTGCGGAAGGCGATCTGACCCTCCAGTTTCAGGGGGACTACATGTACCTTACCGCGAAGATAAGTCCCGAAAACGTTGTTGACGAATCCGTCTCCTATCTCAAACACCGGCTGAAACTCAAGGACATTGAGGCTCAGAAATATTATGTCCCGGAGGACAAATTCGACCATGAATCAACCCAGGCGGTCTACAGGGACGGCATCCTGCGGGTATTCGTTCCGCCCAAGGAGGAACCGGTCGTCTCCGACGGCATAAAGATAGAGATTGTCAGGGACGGTAACTGACATCGGGTAAAACAAAACCGCTCAGGGAGGGCAGATGCCGTACCTTGAGCGGTTTTTGTTTTAAACGCTGCATCTGTTATGATAGATGCAGCTATTCTTTTTTCCTATACCAATATGTATATTTTTCCTTAAATCCTGTTTTTTTGTATAATTCTTTTGCTGCACTATTGTTATGTACAACTTGCAAATATGCTTTTTCAATTCCTGTTTCTTTTCCATTCCATTACGCCATATCCGCATCCAAATTTTATCAATCAGGCGTGCTGTATTACAGCATCTAAGAGGGCTATGATAAAACAGCTGCCGTTGACAGGTTTCACGTAAAGAGATATTATCATTTATGAAAATACTTTATAAAACACTTTTATAAAGTATTGAATATAATAGCGGAAGAGGGATGATGGAGCAGTTTAACGGAAGCAACTCAATAGCTGTAAAGGAACACAACATCCGCCTTGTACGCAGGATCCTGCGGAGTAAACATCTGGCGACAAAACAGCAGATCGCCGAAACAGCGGGCTTGAGTACCGTGACGGTGGGAACCATCCTCCAGCAGCTTGCGGAAAACGGTGAAGTCTTTGAGGCGGACACAGCGGCGTCAAACGGTGGCCGCCCCGCGAGGACCTATCGTTTTAACGGAGACCATGCCCATGTACTCGTTCTGTTTACTCAGGAGCGGAACAGACAAGATATGATGTATATGCGCGTGGCAAACCTGTTTGGGGAGTGCATAGACAGCGGAGACCTTCCGCTGCCGGGACACCTTCAGATAGATTCATTCATTCCCCACATCACCTGTATGCTGGAGAAGTGGCCTTCGATACGGGCCATCGGGTTCGGGCTGCCCGGTGTCGAGCTGAACGGAATGATTGCCGCCCTTGATTACAGTTCCCTGGTGGGGTTCTCCCTTACCGGTTTTTATCGGGAGCAGTTCGGGCTGCCGGTGCTGCTTGAAAACGATGTGAACGCTGCCGTGGCGGGATATTGCCGGCGGAACAGCTGCGGCGAGGACGGTACAACGGTCTATCTCTTTTTTCCCCAGAACCACGGCCCCGGAGCGGGCATCTGTATAGGGGGAACCCTGTACCGGGGATTCACCAATTCCGCGGGGGAGATCGGATTTCTGCCTCTGGGCATCGACTGGCACGATTATTCGATCTACGGAAATTTCCGCCGTACCTGCGGTGCGGTGTCAAAGGCGGTTATTTCGGTGTCAGGTATACTGAACCCGGAGCGGGTGATCCTCCACGGGGAGTTTCTCACCGAGTCCCACATGAACCAGATACGGAGGAACTGCGGAAAAACCCTGCCCGAACAGTTTCTGCCGGAAATTTCCTGTTCACCGGATTTTACACTGGATTACCAGAGCGGCATGATAGGAGAGACTCTGGAACTTGTGCAGGGTTGACAGAATTTGAGAATAAAGTCGGCGGCGGTTTTCATTCGGCGCCGTATTTTTTGCAGGAGGATTTTTATGGCAACACTGCTGTTGGTCATCATCTATCTCGCGTTTATCAGCCTCGGGCTTCCTGACTCTCTGCTGGGGGTCAGCTGGCCGATGGTTCAGCCGGAGATCGGGGTGCCCCTCAGTCATGCGGGGATCATTTCGATTCTGATAACCTGCGGTACGGTCATATCGAGCCTGGTAAGCAGCCGGGCGATAAAAAGGTTCGGGACAGGCAAGGTGACACTTGTCAGTGTCATGCTGACGGCGGCGGCGCTTTTCGGGTTTTCCATTGCCCCCTCGTTTGTCTGGTTTCTCGTGGCCGCAGTTCCCTTAGGGGTAGGGGGAGGCGCTGTCGATTCCGGACTGAACGAATTCATTGCCGAACATTACCAGTCCCGCCACATGAGCTGGCTTCACTGCTTCTGGGGGATCGGGGCCGTAACAGGGCCGCTTATCATGTCCCCTATTATCGCCGGTGGCAATTCCTGGCGCATGGGATACGGGACTGTTTCGATGATACAGGCGATCCTGACGGTGATACTCTTTATCAGCCTGCCGTTCTGGAAAAAAGTCGGAGGCGCCCATATCGCCGTACCTGCGGAGCAAAGCCCGGAGCGAAAAACCCCTCATGAACACAAGCCTTTTCTGTATCCCCTGAAAATAAAAGGGGTAAAGCTGGCGGCGGCGGCCTTTTTCTTTTACGGCGGGGTTGAGTATATCATGGGGCTCTGGGGCACCACTTTCCTCATCAGGGTCAAGGAGCTCGATCCGGCCCAGGCGGCGGTATGGATATCCGCCTATTACGGGAGCATAACCATCGGGAGGTTCATAACCGGATTTATCACGATAAAACTCGGGAACCGTCAGCTTATCCGTCTGGGGCAGCTGATTGTCATTGCAGGGATATTGCTTCTGTTCCTGCCTCTGCCCACTCCGGTGACGTTGTGCGCGATCATCCTGATCGGACTCGGGTGCGCC
>JAISVD010000174.1 GCA_031271875.1 Spirochaetaceae bacterium
ATAAAACTGAAACCAGCTCCGGGAAACAAAGGAAAATCCTGCCGTTTCTATGAGTATCCGTTCCTCCCCCGGCAGGAGGGACACATCCCGCTCTCCCCGGTATCCAAACAATGAATTGGACAGGAGCGCCTGTTTTACCTCATCCACGGACATCCCCAGGGATATCCCCTGCCAGCTTTCCGGGAGGGTACGCTCCTCTTCAGCCTCCTGCGCCATCAGCAGAGAAGTACAGAGAAGCGCTGCAGCGAGGAACACTATTCTGAACCGTTTTTTTCCGGCAAAAATCGAAACAGCCATATCTACTTATCGGCATACAGGATACCGTAAATAAGTGAAAACCCCGGACTGCGCCGGTATTTTGCGATACCGCCGGGGAGTGTCATTTTTTTCGTTCCTTCTTGCGGTTACGGAAAAACACCGCCTGCTTCATTATTTCACTTGTGTCGGTGACATATATCCGTTCCCCCCGGAGCTTTATCCGGTTATCTTTCAGAAAGGGGATAAGACTGTTGCTCTGGTTGATTTTGGGGATACCGCACATATTGGCCAGCTCGAGGGGGCCGATATCAAAGGTGTAGCTTACTCCAGGAGCTATCTGAACTTTGGATTTCTCCATCTGGATGGCAAGCATGTCGAACAGTTTTCCCACCGGATCGCTGATCAGGGTATTTGCAAGCTGTTTGTACATCCCCCATATCCGCTCGGACAGAGTGGTGGTAAGCCTGGCGATCAGCTGAGGCTGTGTTTTTACCATCTGTTCAAAGTTTTTCCTGTTGACGGTCATGAGAGTACAGGATTCATGGGCTATGGCGCTTGCGGAACGGGGCTTGTTTTCGAGGAGCGCCATCTCCCCAAAAAAGTCACCCTTTTTAAGCACCGCGAGGATGACCTCGTTGTTATTGACAACCTTTGTTATTTTTACCTGCCCCTCCTGAATGATGAACATATCCTGTCCGGTCTGAAACTCGGAAAAGATCATGGTATCCTTCGGGTATATCCGGGTAAGATCGGCGGAGGGTTCGAGGTATACGGCGGAGGATTTGTACTTGAGCGCCACGAACCGGTTCCGGGCCTGGGACACAAACTCCCCCTGGGGACACTCCCGCAGATACTGGTAATAGCTGAAAAACGCAAGGCTTGGCTTGCCCGCTTTTTCGTAATACTCGGCTATGGTGAATATCATCTCCGGGGAGGAAACCGTGGTGTTTTTTAATGTAAGCATTGTAAGGGCTTCATTGAGATAACGCATCTTCCGCGCGAATGACAGAATGATCTTCATCGCGATAGGGCCGTTTTTCTGGATAAGCTCGGAATACTGATCCTTGCGGACAGAGATGAGCGTAGCATCTGTCAGGGCGACCGCTGTTTCTATCTGGCTGTGACCGGACATGCAGGATACGACACCGATGAAATCCCCGGCATTGAGAATATTGCCGCCCTCTTCCTTGACAACTTCAACCTCTCTCGATACCTGAACTTTACCGCTTTGTATAATATAAAAACGGCTGTTTTCCTCTTTACCTTCGATGAGTATATAGGATCCTGGCCGGCAATTGATAAACGATAACTGTAACAAATCTCCCTGCCTCTTAGAATTAGTATATGTTTCATTTTCCCTGTTTGTCAATGTTTTACTATAATAGCATCGAATTTCTTTACGGAACTATCTTCGGCGGTATCTCCGGGAAGACAGGGCGCTGAACGCCTATTCCGTATCCTGAAATGGCCCCGCAAAGAGGATCTCCGGTTCCAGGTCAAACCCGGTTTTTCCCCTCACATAGTTCCGTATATATCCGACCAGCCGGGCCACATCGGAAGCCGACGCGTTCCCGGTATTGATGATGATATTGCCGTGCCAGGGCGCGACCTGCGCTCCCCCTATCGCATATCCCCTGAGCCCCGCCTCGTCGATGATGAGCCCCGAAGGTTTGCCGTACTCCCGGCTGTTTTTGAAGACGCTCCCCGCCGAGGGATACCGGAAGTGTCCCTTTTCCTCACGATCCCGGATATACCTTTCCATCAGGGAAGCGATATCTTCAGCCTTGCCCTTTTTTACCGCCATCACGGCGGACAGGATGACACCCTCCCTGTTCTGGAAGGGGGATTTTTTGTAGTCCCAGTCATCCATATCGATACGGCATTCTCTGATCTTTTCCGCCGCCCTGTCGAACCAGGTAACGCTCCTGAGTACATCACTCACGGAACGCCCGTAGCAGCGGGCGTTCATGTATACCGCCCCGCCGACGGTTCCCGGGAGTCCTGCGAATTCCTCCAGCCCGGAAAGCGAGAGTTCCCGGCACCGAAGGAGGAGCTTTTCCATGGTGCACCCGCTTCCCGCACGAATACGTAGCTCTCCGCTGTCTCCGGCATACTCCCTGTCCCCGTCGTCAATGGACAGGGAATCGAGGGCCGCTGTGGATATGACCGCCCCTTCGAGTCCGTCATCGCTGATTACCACGTTTGACCCGCCGCCGAGTATGAAACAGGGAACGCCGGTCTTTCCGAGGAACTCCATGACTGCAATCAGTTCCGCCTCGTCGGCGGGTTCGATGAACAGCTCCGCAGGTCCCCCTATCCTGAAAGTGGTATGTTCCGCGAGGGATTCAGAGGGAAAAATCTTCCCCCTGATATTGATATTTTCTTTCAATTTACATAGAGTGTTCATGTGTTTATAATAGTATATTATAAGCGAAAATAAAAAGCGAGGGTGGAATGGGATTGAAACTCTATAATACCATGGGGCGCAGTATAGATCGGAAGAGC
>JAISVD010000196.1 GCA_031271875.1 Spirochaetaceae bacterium
CTCTTTTTAGAGAAAAATGGAAGCCCCTTTGTGCTTCTTTTTCGGAAAAAACGGAAGAGAGAACCGCAGACGGGAGCAATCGGCTGTACGTACGCTGTCAGGATGGGAGCAACAGTCCGTTCATCTGCATCGCGGACCGCATTAAGAAAACACTGATTTATTCATTGAACCTACATCAGTGTTTCCCTTATTGTTTTAGCTCAGACCAGGCCCGCTTTTTCCAGCATTTCGTACACAAATGTTCCTTTTGCCTTTTCCAGCCCCTTGCGTTCCAGCCAGCGGAGAATGAAGGGCAGCTTGATTTCGGTAATTTTCTTGCCGTCAAGCAGCTGGCGTGTCGCTGTAAGAAGTACCCGCAAGTCGAAACAGGATGCGAAGGTTTCCGGAACACCGCGGTCAACGTTCAGCAGGGTATAGACACCCTCCATGGCGGTACGGACCGAATATTCGGTGGTGAAAACAGTATCCCGTTCGGTCTCCGCGAAGTTTCCGATAAAAGCGAGGTTCACGCTTCCCGTGGGAACCACCAGAGGTCTGTCGTTCGTTGTCCTCGGCATAAAGTATGACATAGCATAGGGCATCATGACGGGAATACAATTTGTGGAGTTGACCGCAAGGTCGTGGATCTGGTTCTCGGGCACTCCCATGTGGTACAGCCACTCCTCGGCGATTTCAATACCGGTACATTCAGTGGCGGGTTTTTTCACATAGTTGCCGGGTACATCATTGAACAGCGCGTAAAACCATACCACCAGTTCGTTTTTTTTCTGATCACGGAAATGGGGCTGCCTGTTCAAAGTCCAGCTCAGCAGCCAGTTTGAATCCTTGACTGAAACGATACCTCCGGTAACGACGGTTCCCGCAAAGGGATCACGCTTGCATATCTTTTCGATATAAGGAGGTATCTTGTTGTCCAGCGTTGTAATGGTGGCGGATATGAATGTGGACTTCTCAATGTTTCCGCAGAATTTTTCCGGCCTGCCGAATGAAGGATCCTTTGCCGCGAGTTTTTTCCACAAATTCCAACTCCCTCCAAGAGGGCTCCCTCCAAGAGGGCTCCCTCCGGGAGAGGTATTCAGTTTCGCCTGAGTTTTATGATCTCCCAGTGAAGAACTTTCTGTTATGCTGCCGTTTGTGACAAACAGGAAATCATTTTCCGTGAGATTTATCGATTCTTCCTTGCCGTTCAGTGTATATATGATCTTCTTTGCGGTTTTTTTGCCCCCGGAAAAGTCTATTTCGATATCCGTGACCATAGCGCCGTACATGAATGTAACGCCATGACCTTTCAGATATTCGATCAGAGGAAGTACCAGTGATTCATACTGGTTGTACTTCGTGAATTTCAGCGCCGACAGATCCGGGAGTCCCCCCAGATGGTGTATGAACCGCATGATATAGCGGCGCATCTCCATGGCGCTGTGCCACTCTTCAAAGGCGAACATGGTTCTCCAGTAGAGCCAGAAATTCGATTTAAAGAAATGCCCGGAAAAAACATCGCTGATTTTCTTGTCATTCAGGGATTCTTCGGTGGCGAGAAACAGGTTGATCATCTCTTTTGTCGCCTGATCGTCCATGGTAAATGTACCGTTGGTCTTTCCATCCTCTCCGCGGTTCTGTGTCGCCCGCATGTGGGAAACATTCGGGTCACTCTTGTTAAGCCAGTAGAATTCATCCAGAATGGAAAAATCCTTTATTTCCAGGGATGGCACCGAGCGGAACAGATCCCAGAGGCACTCAAAATGGTTTTCCATCTCCCTGCCTCCGCGGATGACCCATCCCTGGGGTTCGTGAATACCGTCAAGGCTTCCCCCCGGAATATGCAGCTCCTCCAGAATATGGATATCTTTACCATTCATCCGGGCATCCCGTATCAGAAATGCCGCCGCCGAGAGCCCCGCAAGTCCGCCTCCCACCAGATAGGCCGACTTATTTTCTATCCCATCCGGTTTTGCCGGATGCGCGAAAGCTTCATAGTTACCGTTACTGTGATACATAAAACCCTCCATAAAATATACGGCTTTTTATATGCTTTCGGGGATAATCCCTGTATTAATTGTAGTTTTTTTGTATTCCTCAATCAATAAAATCCATCAATAAAATCCGCTAAATAAAAGGGTTTTATGTTTTTTTTAATCTTAAAAATTAAAATATAATAGTATATTACCTCTTTAAGATGTTGCAATAATCCCTGTTTCCCGTACATAGTAAAATCCATGGAACCGCAGTTTTTTTCTCCGTCGTTTATTGTTTTTACCCTCTCCGCTGTTGCCGCTTCTGTCATTGACATCCGTACCTACCGCATACCGGATATCATTACGGGAGGCTGTTTTGCGGTACTCCTCGGACTCTCTCTCTTCGGCGGCAGGGAACTGCTTCCCAACGCTGTACTAACCGCACTGGGACGCGCACTGTTTTTTTTTCTGATTCGGCTGAAAACTCATGGAATCGGAATGGGTGATGTAAAGTTTTCCGGGCTGATAGGTTTTTTCTGCGGATTTCCCGCAGTATTCATCGCTTTCTTTATTGCATCCGTGACAGCGCTGGTTTTCGGCGGAGCGCTGGTGCTTTTTTTCGGCAGAAAAAAAACGGTCCCCATTCCGTTTGGCCCCTTCCTTTCATTCGGCGCTGTGTGCGGCTATGTGCTGGTCCGCCTGTATCCATCGGTATTCGGATTTGTATAAAACCGATTTTTGCAATCCCTTCAAATCGACAGGTGTCGGCGTTTGATACGGATATCAGCTTCTTGGGATACGCCCCTTTTCCCGCCGACATTCCCTGTGGTATACTTTTTCCGATGAAGGAGAAGATTCTTTTTCTGTATCTTGATACGGGGGGCGGTCACAGAGGACCGGCCCGGATTCTCTCGGAGGAGCTTGAGTCGCGGTATGGCGATGAGCTCTCGGTGGAATCCCTCAACGGGTTTTCCCAAAAGCAGCATATTGCCCGGCTTTTTTTCGAGACCGGTTACCGGCTTGCCTGTACCTATCTGCCGGCGGCCTATTCGCTTTTTTACGATCTGACCACCCTGCCTCCGGCGCTCCATTGCACAAAAGCGCTCTGCTCCTGGCGCACGGTTCCCTTTCTGGAAAAATATATCCGCGAGCGGGGGATAACAAAGGTGGTGACCTTTCACTTTGTTGTCGCCCCGGCGGCGGTACGCGCCATACGGCGGGTCAATCCCGCCATTCCGTTTCTTATTGTAGTGACCGACCCTTTTACGGTTCATCCCTCGTGGTTCCTGGCCAGGGATCAGCATTTTATCGTGTATACCGAAGCGCTTAAAGAGGAGATAATCCGAACTTACGGCATCCCGGCGGAACGGATTACGGTGATGCCCTTTGTACTGGACAGGCGTTTTCTCTCGCCCGTCCCCGCGCCGGATATCGCCGGTCTGAAGGAAAAATACCAAACAGCAGGTCATGAACGGCTCGTACTCGTTACCGGCGGCGGCGATGGACTCAAGGGGATGGTACAACTTGTCCGGTATTTTCTTGAACAGAAAGCCGGATTCGGGATCATCGCGGTGTGCGGCCACGATGAGGGCGCCCAGCGGCGCCTGGAAAAACTTGCCATGCGCTTTCCCGGCGCAGGATTGAAGGTGTTCGGTTTTGTACCCTTTATGGATGAACTGATCCGCATATCCGACTGTGTCGTGACAAAGGCGGGAGCTTCAAAGATGATGGAGGTACTCGCCTGCCGCAAACCCCTTATCATATCAACCTTCATTCACGGGCAGGAGCGGGGAAATGTCCGCTTTGTAACGGAGAACGGCAGCGGCTGGTTTCTGCGAACCCCGGCGGCAATTTACGAAAGGATAACCCGGCTTTTCGGAGACCCCGCTTATGAACGGAATATCCTGAGCAATCTGGAAAAGCTCTGTCCCCCTAATGAGGGACACCTCCCTTCGGACGCTTCGGAGTTATCCGCCTTCATCCGGGATTTTCAGGGTAAGGTTTAGGAACCACTGAATAATATCATCAAGACTTATTCAGCGGTTCCCGGCCCCACGTGTCCGCGACATAATCCCGAACAGAGAACCGCATGACCTCCCGCTGAGCAAAGGCCTCCGCGATGAGCTCCTCCGCCTCAAGCGCTCTGTACAGCTCCATCGCTTCCTCCACGGATGCCCGGAGCACCGGATGGCGGGGAGAGAAGAGGACGCAGCAGTCCTCGTAGGGAAGAATCGAGATATCGTAACTGCCGATCTCCTTTGCGGTAAGGATGATCTCCTCCTTGTCCAGCCCAACCAGAGGGCGCAGCAGGGGATACTCGGAAGCCGCCTCGGTGACCGCCATATTCTCAACGGTCTGGCTCGCTACCTGTCCCAGGCTTTCCCCGGTTATGAGACACTTCGCGCCGATCCGTTCCGCTGTCATGGACGCCGCTTTCATCATGCACATTCTGAGGAGCAGGGTGGTAAATGCCTCCGGGGCCCGTTCCCGTATCCGCATCTGTACCGGGGTAAACGGAATGATATTGAGCCGGGTATTGATGCTGTAGCCGGAGATGACTGCGGCGAGGTCTTCCACTTTTTTCCGGGCCTCTGCGGATGTATAGGGGTAGGCATGGAAGTAGACGCAGTCGATCTTCATGCCCCTGCGGGCCATCCGGTAACCGGCAACCGGGGAATCCAGCCCGCCGGAAAGAAGGAGCAGTCCCTTGCCGCCGGTTCCCACGGGCAGGCCCCGGCAGGCCCGTATGCCGTCGCTGTACACGTAGCACTGTTCCCGCACCTCCACACGGATAACGAGATCGGGGTTATGTACGTCCACCGCGAGGAGCTTCTGTTCGTATACCGGCTCTGCGGCTTCCGCGGCAAGTTCGTATGAGTTGAGGGGAAAGGTTTTGTCCGAACGGCGCGCCTCTATCTTGAAGCTCTTCACTTCTTTAGAAGCCGCGCCACGGTCCGCCGCTTCCCGCGCTTCCTGAAATACCGCTTCTTTAATAGAAGAGATGTTTTTTTCCGTCACCCGCGCCCGGGCCCAGCCGGTGATCCCGATAAGGCGCTTCAGGGTATATTCGATAGCGGCGGAACTCTCTTCAGTCCCTTCTATATATAATCTTCCTGTACGGATCTGCACCCGGGCGCTGACGCTTTCGAGATAGAGCCGGGCATTTTGTACAAGCTGCTGTTCAAATTCCTTTCTGTTGCCCCCCTTGAGGGTGAGCTCCCCGAGCTTCGCAAGGTATGTCACAGGATATGAAGCCACTTTTTTCTCCTTACTATATTTCCGTTAATTGGAGGCGGAGCCAATCTCCTTACTATCTTTCCGTTAATCGGAGGCGGAGCCAATCTCCTTACTATCTTTCCGTT
>JAISVD010000241.1 GCA_031271875.1 Spirochaetaceae bacterium
CTGCGGAACTTCCGCAGAGGCCCTCATACAGGCGGCATCGGGGATCGACAAAAACGATGTTGTCCGGATATATCCTGTCACCTTCAGCGGAGAAAATCCTGATCCCTGTTTCGGATTTATGCCTGTGGAAGGGTGGCGGAAATTCGTTGTATCCGCCTATTGCGCCGATCTTGTCTCCTATACGGAAGCGGAAGACCGGGTTGATTTTCCCCGGCTGCTGTATCTGCTGAGTGTATTCCCTCAAGGCTTTACCGTCTGGTGGGGGGAACTGAAAAACGGGGAGCGCTATCCCGTGGGATATACCGGTTGGTATTATACCGATGGGTATACATTCTCACAGGTTGAACGGGGCGCGGTTATCACAAGCCGTTTTTTTTCGCCCTCCCGTGAACCGACTCCGTATCTGTATCTGTATAATTACAGCATCCATCCCGGACTGAAATCTACCGTTTTTTCCAGAACCCTGATAAAGGAGTATGTTTCGCAAGTTTACCGGGTAGATTACGCAGGACTTTTCTGCGCCGCCGTTTCCGTAGACGGCATCCGGGTGGCGGAAAAATTCGGGATGAGGGAGGCGGGGTTTATCACCGCGCCGGATGGAACCGCTTCGGACAGACTGCTGCTTGTAAGGAAAGGGGGCTGAACCATGTACGGGATAGACCGGGACGAAAAAGGCACGGGAGTTGCCGGCAGACGGGAAAAACTATTCCTCCGCCAGCGGATCACCGATGTCATCCGCAGCTGGTTCAGGGCCGGGGACTTCCTCGAAGCTGAAGTACCGCTGCTTGTTTCAGGAACAACCCCGGATCCGTTCATCCAATCCTTCAGGTGCGATGGAAAATATCTTACCACATCCACCGAATATCAGATAAAACGGATGGCGGCGGCGGGGTTTGAAAAGGTATATACCCTGACAAAAAACTTCCGGCAGGGGGAGGCAGATCGTACCCACAATCCCGAATTCACCATGCTTGAATGGGCCCGCTGCGAAGCTGCGGCTCGCTGCGAAGCAGCAGCCTGCTGTGAAGTTTCGCCCCGGCGTGAAGCTCTGTCCCCATACGAAGAAGCCCCGGCCAACTCCGGTTCTGATTTCCGCACTGATCCGGGAGCCTTATATATGGAAGTAATTGAAGCTGATGCCATCGCCGTGATCCGCTCGGTCTGCAATGAACTTTTTCCCGGAAGGGACACAATTGAGTATCAGGGAAACAGTATAAGCCTCGCGCCGGAATCCTGGGAACGGGTGACCTTTCAGGAACTCTTCTCCGATACATACGGCATCGCCATTCCCGACGCGTATGACCCGCCTGAGCTGGTCTCTCTCGCGGAACGGGCGGGGCTGGAGGTAGAGCCGTTTTTCCGGGACAATCCGGGATTCCTGCTCTCCGATCTTCTGGATCGGGCCATAAAGAAACTCGGGTTCCGCAATCCGGTACTCATACAGAAATGGCCCGCATCGATGACATCCTCCGCCGACTGCGGAAGCCCTGAGTCCTTCTGGGTACACCGAACCGAAATCATCATCGGAGGGCTTGAGATCGCCGACGGCTTTCCCTTCCTGCGGGATTATGGGATGCAGAAACAGTTTTTCGCAAACGCTCTGACGGTGCGCTCCGGTGAGGGGCTTCCCCCTGTGGAACTGGATGAAAAATATCTGGAAGCGCTGCGGACGGGACTGCCCCGCGGCGCGGGGATGGCCCTGGGAGTGGACAGACTCTGTATGCTGTTTACCGATTCCCGGGATATCAGGGATGTACTCTGTTTCGCTTGGGACGAGTTGTAAATATGGATATTAACAATATATTTTTCATTCGGTATTTAATAATTTTTTTATAAAGTCTATTGACTAAGTAATATAACTAATATAACTTAGTTATATTAGGAGGTCGTATGAAAACATTCCCGATTTCATTGGATGATGCTTTACATAAATCAATTAAGCTTGCTTCTGTTCAAAGTGAAAAAACAATTCATGAGTGGATTATTTCTGCAATAAAATATGAGCTAAAGAATGAGGGCTTTGAAGTAAACGAGAAAGGAACTGAGTATGGAAATGCTAGTAAAGACTAAAAAAAGAAAGAGCCCAGACGGTATTTCTACAAATAATTTAATTTTTTCTGCTGTCATAGATAATAATACGAATATTTTTGTAGATATTCTAAAATTATATGTTCTTGAAAAGTCTATTATTGCAGATGTGACATATGGCAAAGGAGCTTTCTGGAGAAATGTTGATAAATCATTATATGTATTAAAGGCGACTGATTTAAAAAATGGAATTGATTGTAGAAAACTACCATATGAAAACGATACTATTGATTGTGTTGTTTTCGATCCTCCTTATATGCATACTCCAGGAGGAACTGCACATAAAAATCATCAAAATTTTGAAGAATATTATAAAAATAATTCAATAACTAATGGAAAGAAATATCATGAAGCTGTTATAGATTTATACCTTTCTGGGGCTCAAGAAGCTTTTAGAGTATTAAAAAACAAAGGAATTCTTATAATAAAATGTCAAGATGAAGTTTGTGCAAATAAACAAAGGTTGACACATGTTGAAATTATAAATGAATTGGAAACAATGAAATTTATTGTTGAAGACCTCTTTGTTGTAATTAGGAGTAATAAACCTGGTGTGAGTCGAATCCTAAAACAAAAACATGCAAGAAAAAACCATTCTTATTTCTTGGTTTTTAGAAAACTAATTAAGAATAAATAGTTCATCTTTTTCTTTAAAAAAAGAACCGAGAGGTTTTACATGTATTGGAGGATACCAATTATTTAATTCTGCATATTTATCAGGAATATCCAGATAATAAATTCTTTTCATTTGAGCAATAAATAATTGGTATATTCTCCATTGATCTGGTAAGCATATTTCGGTTACCTCTAAGGTAGATTGATCAACTTTTGTTTCACTCAAGCATGCTAATACACCTATGAATCTTCCTGTACCATAAACACCATCAAGGACTCTTTGATGAGCCCATACTTGTATAACGCGTTCACGAGTGGAAGTTTTTACAGGAACATGAAATTTTGCTTTGCCTAATCCTAAATCAAAAATAAAATCAGTTGGAAGCTTTGAATTTAAGTTCTCCATATTTAATACTTCAATTTGTTTTCTAGGAGATATTCCAAAAACAAGTGTAAAGATATGACCTATAAAATATTCAAAAAATGTTCCAGGAGTTTTTTGATCTCCCTTTTTTATGAGGTCAATACAAGAACAAAATGATATTGCTATCTTATAACATGCCGCTGTAATTTTTTCAGCAGTTAGATTATCCCAATTCAATGTATTTAATGAAATAAAAAAATCACTTACAACTTGTTCATCCTCATAATATAATGCTTCATTTATTGCTCTCGATCTATTATTATGCATTTTATATGCAAAATATGCTTTTTGAGGAATTTTTGTATTTAATATTTCTTTATCTATTCCTTTTAAAAATAAAGTACATTCATAATATATTTGTTCAATAATTAAATTTGTACCTTTTGTTCCAAGGTTTTCTTTAAAATTGTGTTTAAATTTATCATATAATTGTAAAAATTTATAAGTCATATATTATTTATCGGCAGAACTATAGCAGAGTTAAGTATTTATGGGATCAAAAAATCCGGGATGTACTCTGTTTCGCCTGGGACGAGCTGTAAAATACGTCTGCAAAGACACTCCTACGACGAAAATCGCAGCTTTTTTTGACTCAAATAATACTTTTGTCCGATGCGCGTTTCCCTCTCCTGAGGTCATAATTGTTTTGGTTACCGGAACTGCAGCAGCGTTATACCGTTCCCATAGAATTCCCGGACCTATCAATCAACCCCAGGAGGAGTGATATGAACAGGATCACATTTTATATCACCGCAGCTATACTGACTGTGGCAGTATCCATGAATCTTCATGCAGAAGATACCGGCAAGGCGGAAGCATTTCCGGAGGCGCAGCTGGTTTTCAAAGACCGGAAGGGACACTTCTGTCTGACCTCATATGTGGGGATCGGCGGTGGGGCATCCTTTCCTTCCGGCGGAGCCGTTCCGTTGCTTGAGGTATCCGCAGGTTTTTATATAACAAACTGGCTCTCTATCGGGGCATTTGCGGCAGTAAACCCCCTTTCGGATTTTGGACATGCCCGGTTGGGACTTTCAGTCGCTTCCGCCGAAGCAGCCTACGCTGTCATGAGCGGAATGGAAATACTGGTAACTCCTCTCCACGATAAAATCGTACATCCCCTTTTCAGACTGAGTATAGGCGGCATAACAGCAGGTTATCTGATAAAGGACGGCGAGGAAGAGGGGTACAGCAGGCCCCGGGAGGAGCGATTTTTCTTTGCCTCGGTTTCCGCAGGGGCGGAACTCAATCTTTCAAAGCATACCCGTATCGCCCTCCGGGGCGGCTGGCGGTTTGCCGGGAATTGTGAAACCATAGGGATCAAAGAAGGGGGGCTTGAGCGGTCCTGAACTTGCCCTCTCCTGCCGTCTTGTGTGGAAAAGCGTGTTTGAATAAAAGAAGGAAAAGTACCGCCGATTCCCGGTGTGCGGAATACGGCGATACTTTTATTCCTTTTTTCTATAATACAGTTGCTCTGGGAACCCACTCCTTTCCCGCTTTTCTTCTTCATTCATCCGGAATATAGTAGATATATACGGATGAAACATATACTTTTTGCTTTCTATATATTTCTTTTCACTTGCGGTTCATCGGGGATAATTGCTTTGGGGATTATGTCTGTCCGGGAGAAGAGCGGAATAGTACAGCGGCTCCTCGGTCTTCAGATTCTGCTTTTTCTCGGACTTGGGGTGGAACTCGCCTATTATTATCTCCAGTCCATTATAGGAATCTCCGACCCATTACTTAACGGTATCGCCGTTGTTTCAAATCTCATACAGTCCGGATTATATATCGCCGCTTTCATGGCCATACGCTCCCTGATGTCGGGAAGAGGGTATTCTCCGGTTTTCGGCGGGATAAACGCAGGGTTGTCTCTGATCATGGTCCTTATAAGCGCCGCCGCAGTAGTGTTTTTTCTGCTTCCGCTCCTGGGGGTCAGGCTGCCCTTTGACAGATGGCCCCTTCCGGCGGCAGCGGGTTACTCCCTTACAGGGATAACCTTTCTGTTTCTGGCGATCTGTCTCCTCTGGGCCTCCCCGGAGGAGGAATCCCGTACAGCAAGGTTTCTCCGGCGCGGGTGGGGATACAGTCTTCTCCTGTTCATCTTCCTCTCTCTGCTGGAACGGATGCTTAAACTGTTCGCGGACCTGAACTACGCCCCGGTCTCCTTCGATAATATCTTTTTTGTCTGCTCCGGTGTTGTCTCCGTCATTGCCTGCGTCCGGGCTTTGTATCAGGAGCGGGATATTCCCGAAAAACCCGGCATCCTGCCGTGCGTTGAGGTGACTGAAGAAACCGCCGCCCGGTTTCAGCTGACCTTGAGGGAGCGGGAACTGGTGCCCCATATTGCCCGGGGACTCGCAAACAAG
>JAISVD010000004.1 GCA_031271875.1 Spirochaetaceae bacterium
GTAAAACCTGCACTCCGTCCGGACACGGAAACCGAATCGGAGAGGATTTCCCGGATATTGTCAACCATGGAGCGGGGCCCTGATATCTCGACCATGGGGGGATTCACGGTATATCCGGTTATCTCGAACCCCTTGGCAGGTTCCCCGCTGAAACTCGGGGCCACCGGCACAAAAGCGACCTTTTTCTCATCCAGGGTGAAGGAGATATCCTGGGGATCCACCTCTACCTCAAGGGGAGCTGCCGCCAGGGCGGTTCCCGCAAGCTGAATCTGTACAGGTATCCGGTATGTTCCCGGATCGGTGAAGTAGCTCATATCCACAAAAGCGGTGAAGTCGTTTTCATGGATAGTGCTTATCTGGTTCGGATCCCCTCTGATGCTGATCCGCACCACCCGCGGATAGGTTCCCGCGGGTATGAGGTTTCCCTCGGCATAAACACTTAAAGGTATGGAGTAATATCTGCGGCCCAGGGAACTCATCTGGTGAAAAAGAAAAAGCATGAGGGCGATGGCAAAACAGATAAGTTTGGCGGGCCAGTTATCTATAGCCCGGTCAATCAGCGATTTTAGGTTCATTATCGCTCTCCTTTGACCCGCCGGACTCCACCGAAAGCTCAAGCAGCTCCTCCAGCGTTTTCGTCAGCTGCTCCGGGGACAGATCATAATACAGTTTGGAATCATAGGCAAGGCTGATCGCGCCGGTCTCCTCGGAAACGATAAGCACCACAGCATCGGTCTCTTCGGAAACTCCCAGCGCCGCCCGGTGGCGGGTGCCGAAGGTTTTCCGGATATCCTGCTGTTCCGAAAGGGGCAGGAAGCAGCCCGCGGCTATAACCCGTCCCTCCTGTATAAGGACGGCCCCGTCGTGGAGCGGCGTATCGTGCCCGAATATCGTAATCAGCAGACTGGAAGAGAGCTCCGCGTTGAGCCTGGTACCTGTGTCCGCGATATCCTTGAGCCTGGTGTGGCGGACAAAGACGGCGAGCATCCCCCGCCGCTGGTTTGACAGCATCTCCGCCGCGGTAAGGACCGCCTCCAGATGGGTATGCTTGGAGCGGCTGCCGATCCGGAACCAGTCACCCTGCCCCAGTTTGAGAAATATCTTCCTCAGTTCGGGCTGAAAAACAATCGCCACGCCGATGAGCAGTCCCGGTGCTATAGCGTTCAGGAGCCACAATACGGTCCCCAGGTTGAAGAAAAGCGCCGCAGCGTAGAGCAGTGTCAGCGCTATGGCGCCCTTTACGAGCTGCATGGCCTGTGTTTTTACAATAAGTCCGTAAGCCTTATACAGTATAAACGTCAGTATTCCGATATCGAGGACCGGTCTGATATAACCGTATATGCGGAAAAGAGTATCCAATATACCCACTGTCTTTAGCTCCTGTTCTCCATCAGCGCCTGCAGCACCGCAAGCATGTCAACGGTCTCCCTGACATCATGGACCCGTACTATCGATGCCCCAAGCAATACCGAAACAAGCTCTGCCGAGAGGCTCCCGATCAGACGCTCCGCCGGAGGGCGGCCGGTTATGGCACCGATGCAGCCCTTCCGGGAGAGGGCCATAAGAACCGGAAAACCGATCCGGGCGAACCGGTCCGTTCCGGCGATAAGGGCGCAGTTCGCCGCAAGGTTCTTGCCAAACCCGATCCCCGGATCGATGATGATCCTGTCCCGGGGTATCCCGGCGGAGATCGCGAATTCACACCGTTCAGTCAAATACTCCAGCACTTCCCCTACAACATCAGTATAATGCACATTGTTCTGCATTGTATCGGGGGTGCCTCGCTTGTGCATCAATATAACAGGCAGTCCCTTTTCAGCCGCAAAGGGAGCCATTTCAGGATCATCCTCAAGGGCTGAAATATCATTTACGATATCCGCCCCTGACCGCCAGGCCGCCTCCATGACGCTCCTCTTCCGGGTATCTACCGAAATGGGAATGGAGCTGTGTCTGCGTATCTCCTCTATAACCGGAAGTACCCGTTCCATCTCCTCATCAGGGGAAACATATGAAGAACCGGGACGGGTCGATTCACCGCCGATATCGATAATATCAGCGCCCTCCGTCTCCATGCGGAGAGCCGCTTTCACAGCGTCCTGGGTCCCCGTAAATCTGCTCCCCTCCCAGAAGGAATCTTCGGTTATATTGAGTATCCCCATGACAAAAGCGGGACGCCCGGTGACGAGCTGCCGCTGTTTTACCGGCGCTGTTCCGCTATCCTGCCCCCGGAGCCCCAGAGGAATAACCGGCGGAACAGAGCGCCCCTCAGCTGCTGAAGAACACATATCCTGACTCCTCATATCGCTGACTTGCTGTCCACCAGATGATTTCTGTCTGAGACATCGTGCAGCGCGTTGCTTATCGCCTCACACTGCGCCTCGCGCACCCCCCGGACCCGTTCCGCGAGGGAGCGGCTGTCAAGACCGGCTTCCATGAGAATCTCGTGCCGCTTACCATGAATAAGGAATCTGTCGGGAAAACCGCATACCCCTGTATGTATCTCCGGGAGATGTTTCAGCAGCAGGGACTCCAGAAACTGACCGATCCCGCCGGTGACAATCCCGTCTTCAATAAAAAGTACGGAGGAATACCGGGAGGCGACGGAGATGAAATATCCCTCATCCACGGGCTTGATGAACCGCAGGTTATATATATCCGCTGAAATTCCGACCCCTTCAAGGATATCCGCCGCGCCTTTGACCTCGGGGAATATACCGCCGGTACATACAATGAGAACCTCGGCTTGTCCCGCACCAATGATGACCCCCCGTCCGGGAATAAGGGTCCCCCGGAAAGCGCACTGCTCCGGGGGACAGGGATTCTTGGGATAGCGGATCATCACAGGCAGGGGCTGGGACACAGCCCACGAGAGGCAGATATCCAGTTCTGCCGCGGAGGCCGGGGCCAGCATTGAGATTCCCGGCACCGGACGGAACAGTGCGATATCGTAAATCCCCTGATGGGTCTCGCCGTCATCGGGCACCGCACCGCTCCGGTCCAGCATGAAAACAACGCCGGCGTTCTGGAGCGCTATATCGTGGATCACCTGGTCCACAGCGCGCTGCATAAAGGTCGAATAGATCGCCACCACCGGTTTCATCCCCGCGATGGCGAGTCCACCCGCAAAAGTGACCGCGTGTTGTTCCGCGATATCAACATCAAAAAACCGCTCAGGATAGCGCCGCTGAAACACGGCAAGCCCTGTCCCTTTCGCCATGGCGGCGGTGATGGCGACGATCTTTTCATTTTTCTCCGCCAGGGCGGTTATGGAATGGGAGAACGCCTCGGTAAAGCTTAAAACATCGAATTTCTCGACAATACCGTCGGTAATACAGAAGGGCCCGATCCCGTGAAACTTGGCGGGATCATTTTCGGCAGGACTGTAGCCCCGCCCCTTCTGTGTCACCACATGGACCACCACGGGCCGTTTTATCACCTTTACCCGTTCCAGAATTTTTTCGAGTTCTTCTATATTATGGCCATTAAAGGGTCCCACATATTCAAAACCGAGATCGGCAAACAGGTTGTCCTTGAAAAAAAGTCCCTTGAGTCCTCTTTTAAATCGGAAGATACAGTCGGTCAGGGATTTTCCGACAACAGGGATGGCGCTGATGAGTCTGTCCACATTTGTCCTGAAAATCTGGTAGGAGGAGGTCATGGTAAGCCGGCTGAGATAGCGGGAGAGGGAACCGGTATTTTCATTTATGGACATCCGGTTGTCATTCAGTATAACGATCAGGTCGTCTCCGAGCTGCCCCGCGTGGGAAAGCGCCTCAAAGGCCATGCCGCCGCTGAGGGCTCCATCGCCGATTACCGCCAGAACCTTCCCCTTGGCGCCGGAAAGCTTGCGCGCCTTCAACACCCCCAGGGCCGAGGAGATCGATGTCGATGAATGTCCGGTATCGAATATATCGTGTTCACTTTCGGAACGCTTCGGAAATCCCGCAATACCATTCCGCTGCCGCAGGGTGGAAAAACGGGAATATCTGCCCGTAAGGAGCTTGTGGGTATAACTCTGGTGTCCCACATCCCAGATAAACGCATCATCAGGGCTTTTAAACACCCGATGCATGGCGACGGTCAGTTCCACAACGCCCAGATTACTCGCCAGATGCCCGCCATTTGCCCCAACCACCTCGATGATAGTTTGCCTGATCTCATGGGCCAAACTACGCAACTCCCTGTAGTTCAGCCTTTGCAGATCGGCAGGGGAGTTAATACCGGGTAATATCTGACTTGTTCCCATAATTTACAGTGTACCATACCAAAAACAATCAAACCAGCCCCTCAAAGGGCATTACATAACTCTATCTGCGGCGGGGATTCCGTTGGTACGAGAAAACGGTCCCCTCCGAACAGGGGGATAAAAAAAAGACCGCAGTTCATATCGAATTATATTCAAGAAAACTGCGGCCTTCGGCCCTCTCTGGCTTGTCAAAACGGAAAGTGAAAAGATTGATTACTTCCGTTTCTTGTGCCGATTCTTTCTAAGCTTTTTTTTCCGCTTATGTGTAGCAATCTTCTGTCGCTTTCTTTTTCTACCACAAGGCACAACGGCACTCCTTATTGAAAAACTGCTATTATTATGAACGAAAAGGAGTTATAGGTCAAGTACCCGTGTTGCCTCAAGAAAAAAGTTACCCAAAAGAGTAAATGCCTCAAATAGAAAATGTTACCCAGATGAATTTACGCTGCTGACGAGCTATCACAGGAAATATGCAGCAAAAATCCTCGGATCAACACCGGTAAAACAGGTAACGATTTACCAAAAAGGCAGCGCTATAATCATCAAACCGGAGAAGAAGAAACGACCGTCAAACCGAAAAGGAAAGCGTATCTACAATGATGAGGTCATCGATATGCTCCGCCTGCTGTAGACTTTTTTCCGGTTCAAATGCGGGAAAATCTTCGCTCCGTTTCTCAGGCAGCAGATGATTTTCATTGCTCAGTGGCCAGCCTTCGGTATTACCGAGGAAATTGCGGAAAAACTCACCCAGATAAGTTCCGCAGCCATCGATAGATATCTGAGAAAAGACAAGCAAGACATGAAATTGAACGGGAAAAGTCTCACAAAACCCATCAATGGTCTGAAAAGCCGCATTCCCATCCG
>JAISVD010000082.1 GCA_031271875.1 Spirochaetaceae bacterium
CCGGTCATAGGATATCCGCGGAAGGGCCGCGAAGGGGGGAAAGCCCCGGAGGATCCAATAGAGTTCGTCGGCATTGCGCGGAGTTTCGGTACAGAGGGCGAGGATTATCTGCGCGAGAATATCCAGGGGATTTTCGATGGCTGAAACGGATTCGATCTCCCGTTCATCCACAGCCCCCGCGAGGGCAATTCCCGTAAGGAGGTCGAGGCCGTGAAACGGAATAAGCCTGCCGAGACTTGTCATGCCCACCCCGTGACCTGCCCGGCCGATGCGCTGGAGCGCGACCGATGACCATCCCGGAGAACCGGCGAGGATCACTTCATCGACGCTGCCGATATCGATACCCAGCTCCAGGGAACCGGTGGCCACAACGCAGGGCAGCCGTCCTTCGGCAAGCCGGGTTTCGACGGCCTGCCGGACCTCTTTTGAAAGGGAACCGTGGTGGGCAAAGGCAACGGTGGTTCCGAACAGTTCATTGAGAAGAAAGGCGATCCGCTCCGCCCTGCGCCGGGCATCGGTAAAGACAAGGGTTGTCCTGTTTACCCGTATGCGATCGGCAATCCTGTCTATCAATACCACATACCTGGAGCCGTAGCGCAGCCTGCACGCGCTTCGGGCGATGCTTTGCGTACCTTCCCGGGCGGCAAAATTCCGGTTTTTCACATTCTCAAGCTCTGTCCCTGTTCCATCCTTACCAGAAACATAATCCGCTCCGGCATCATCCGTATTCTCATCGGGTTCGCTGTATGAAGCCTCAACAATATTTTCCCATTCGGTGCGGAGATATGTTTCCCCGATAGAATCCGCTTCCGCCTCAAGCTGGCGCTCGTCATCGGCCCGGAACTCGCTTCCGGCCCCCTCTTCAGGGTATTCTACGACAAAATCGATCCGTTTTTCCGCGGGGGGAGCGACGATTTTCACTTCCCGCTTTTCATAGATCACCTGATCTGAGATCACCTGATCTGAGATCACCGGCTCCGCAGCGGCGGTACCGGAAACAGCCTCAAGGCCGCTGGCAGGCCGTAGGCCGCCGACAAAATCGGCGGCAGCCTGGGGAGGATTGACCGTGGCGGAAAGGGCGACCCGCTGAAACTCGCCCGCGCTGAGGGCCAGCCGGGCTATCTGGCAGGCGAGAAAAGCCCCCCGCTTTGTCCCCAGAACCGCATGGATCTCATCAAGTACCACATATCTGACCTCCGAAAGTATCGTCCGTGCGCGGGCATTTAATAGAAGAATTGCGAGGCTTTCAGGGGTGAGCGCGAGAATAGCCGGAGGTTTTGTTATAAAACGGCGGCGCTCGCTCTGCGGGGTGTCCCCGGAGCGCGTCGCCACGGCGATATCGGGAAAGCTCTGTCCCCGCTCCCGGAAATGGGCGCTGAGAGAAGCGAGGGGTTCAAGGAGGTTTCTGCGGATATCCTCGTTGAGGGCTTTCAGGGGTGAAACATAGAGTACCGAAAGCCTGTCCGGCGGCAGTGTTCCATCGGCGAACCGCGAGAGTGCCACCAGAAAAGCGGCGAGGGTCTTACCGCTCCCCGTGGGCGCCAGGGCGAGAACGTTCGCGCCCTCTGCGATCAGAGGCCAGGCTTCCGCCTGAACCGCAGTGGGTTTTCCGTAGGTACTGGTAAACCAGCTCTGTACGAGCGGATGGAGATTTTCCGGGAGCATAGTATAACTATCCGGTTTCACTGCCGATATGTCAACAGGAACGATTACTCATCATGCAACATTTGAGAGTGAGGGAAGCAGGGGCCGCTTATTTTCCATAGACATATTAAAGATTTAATGGTAAACTGACAAACATGATAAGAACGATAGCCGTAATTATATGTCTGGTACTGACAGCACCCCTGACGGCACAGCAGGTACGTCCCGATGCGCTCCGTTCATTCCGGAACGGCAGGGACCTTGAAGCACGGGGGCGCATCGAAGAAGCCCGGACTGCCTACCAGCAGGCGGAGACCATATGCCGACAGGAGCTGGCCGCGAATCCCCGGAACATCGAATCCTACGTCGTCCTCGGATGGGCGCTGTTCAGGCTCAGAAAATATCAGGAAGCTGTTACTATATCCCTTGAGGTGCTTAAAATCAATCCCAAAGAATATCGTATTATAGAAAACCTCGGGGAGTGTTATTTTTATCTCGATAATTATACCGAATCGCTGAAGATGATGGAGCGCTATATAGACGGACTTCCCGGAGGGGAACGGATCAGTACGGCCTATTTCTTTGTGGGGGAGATATTCCGTCTCACCAAACGGTACAACCACGCCGATATGGCCTACTCCGCCGCAGTGTACAAGGAACCCGCCGTGGCGCTCTGGTGGTATCGGCTCGCGACTGTCCGTGAAACAGTGGAAGACAAAACAGGAGCGAAAAGCGCCTATGAGCAGGCCCTGCGGCTCAACCCTTCATACAAGGAAGCGGCGGACGGACTCAGCCGTGTAAGCTCATAAGAATGGAATCTATGCTGGCAATAACATGTTTCGGATCAAAACGCTCCTTCCGTTCAAAAAGGAGCGCCAGTATTTCAAAGGAGCGGGAGACAAGTCTTCCGATATAACCCGGAAGGGAGAACCCCGGAGCTATCATCCACCGGGAAAGAAATATCATGCCCTCTATGGTGAGGGCTTTTTTTATTCCCATAAGGAGCGCCCCCGCTGTTACCGGAAACCGCGCGACAGAAAAAAGCACCCTTCCTGCGGGGGCAAGGAGATTGAAGAAGACGATCCCGGCGCACATGAAAACGATGGGGATGGGGTGCAGTTTTCCCCCTGACGCAAGAGCGAGTACTGCCGCAGCAGCAAAACAGACTGCCGTTACCATTATACCGGGGGCGAAAAAAAGCGCCGCTAATATCCCGAGACCGCTCAAAAAACGAAAAAGGGGAGCGGCGGAACTCTCCTTCCCTTTTTCTACCGGAGTATTGCAGGATACCGGATCGCCGGAGGGCTGCCGCTTTTTTTCCCCGAACCAGCGGGAATTCATGACGAACCAGTTTGTAAACATACCGAGCAGCAGGGAGGTAATAGTTCCCAGGACGATAAACGGGGGTGCTATAAGCCAGGCGCTGCTCCCGAATATGAGATAACGGGCGAGCAGAAGCTGTACCCCATTGGAACCCAGAGCTCCGGCAACACTTATGCCTGTATATGAAAGCCTTTTACCGGCGAGTCTTTTCAGTCCGATCATAACCGCTGAGGAAGCAAGCGTCCCTGCGGCGGAAAAAAGAAATATGTAGGAAAACAGGGTTCCGCCGATGAGTCCCTGTCCGATTATTTTTATCAGAACCACCAGCAGAAGCTGCGGAAGGGAAAGGAGTTCCATCCCCAGCATTATCGGCATGTTTGCCAACCCCAGCCGCAGGAAGGGCAGGGGTTTGGGTATCATATATTCTACTGTGGAGAAAAAAAAGCAGAGGGCGCCAAGCAGGGCGGTGGTGTCCGCAGAGTCAGGAAACCGCTGAAGAAGTCTCGATGACTTATTCAGCGTCTCTTTACCATTTTTCGTAATTCTTTTGATCATACTGAATTACTGCAAAATGACGGTTAAATAAAGTGAACACCGATTTATGCCTCGGACATACATCAATGTTTCCTCAGAAACCGGTACTTTTTTCATGTACGGTCAGTTACAGCCGCATCCGCTTCCGCAGTCACCGCAATCTTCTTCACCGCAGCCGCAGCCCCGGTCGAGACCGTTTTCAAGCTCTTCGGCGGTGGCCTCCCGAACCCCCACGATGGTCACCTCGAAATGGAGGGTCTCTCCGGCCAAGGGGTGGTTCGCATCCACCGTAACCATATCGTCACCCACATCGACGACGGTCACCAGGCGGGGGCCTTCCGCAGTTTCCGCCTCGAATTGCATCCCCTCTTCAACGGTACCATCGAAATCAAACTGGTCCCGGGGAAGCTTCACGATAAGCTCATCGTCATAGGGGCCGTACCCCTCCTCGGGGGGCAGAACCACGGATATCTTGTCCTCCACCTCCCTGCCCTCCAGGGCTTTTTCGAGCCCCGGCATAATTTCATCATGGCCATGGATATACTCCAGAGCTCCCTCCCCTTCCGATGAATCAAGGACGGTCTCCTCATCGTCGGTCAGAATATAATCAATAGAAACGACACGATCCTTCTGTACTGTCATACCGGTACTTCCTTACACTATTTTCTGAAAACAGTGAAACTTCCTTAAACCAGTCACCTTTTTACCTGTATGTAAAAAGCAACTCTGCGGTTTTGCTTCCTGATAAACCTTATGGTTGCAGAATACTGTATAACGGGAGCATTGGCAAGAGTCCGTCCGGAGAACTCACAGGGAAAGGCGTTATCCCCGCTTCCGGATGCCCGCCGTCCGGCCTTCCGGCTCCGGAGGGGCCAGCGCACCGGGGCCGAACCCGATCAGGTCCTCCCTTCCGGCAAGCCGGAGCGCCTCCCGAACAAGCCGATGGTTCTCTTTCCGGTTAAACTGGAGAAGAGCCCGCTGGAGGCTGCGCTCATGCTGACCCCGGGGCACATAAACGGGTTCCATCGTATAGGGATCGAGCCCGGTATAATACATACAAGTGGAAAGACTTCCCGGGGTCGGGTAGAAGTCCTGCACCTGGTCGGGAACAAAGCCGCTCTTTTTCAGGTACAGCGCGTTTTCAATCGCCTCGGGAAGACCCGCGCCGGGGTGGGAAGCGATATAGTAGGGGACGAGATACTGTTTTTTACCGAGTTCCCTGTTAATCTGCGCGTATCTGCGCGCAAATTCGGTGTATACCGAATGACGGCTCTTCCGCATCAGGGCGAGCGCCCTGTCCGAAACATGCTCAGGCGCGACCTTTAGCTGCCCCGAGATGTGGTGTTCGCAGAGCTCCCGGAAAAACGTATCGTCCCTGTCTCCGATGAGATAATCAAACCGGATGCCGCTGCGGATGAATACCTTTTTTATTTCCGGCATCTTTCTGAGCCGCCTGAGAAGGGCGAGATAATCCCTGTGGTCAGTTTCAAGGGCGGCGCAGGGGTCGTTCCCCAGACACTGCCTGTCCGGGCAGGCGCCTTTCGTCTTCTGGCGGCGGCAGGCATCCTGCCGGAAATTCGCGGTAGGTCCGCCCACATCGTGGATATATCCCCGGAACTGCGGATGTTTTGTGAGGCACGCGGCTTCCCGTTCAAGAGAGTCGTGGCTGCGGGACTGTATCCGCCGCCCCTGATGAAAAGCTATGGCGCAGAAGGAGCATCCTCCAAAGCAGCCCCGGCTGCTTGTAAGGGAGAAGAGCACCTCGGTGAGAGCCGGTATTCCCCCCTGTTCATCGTAAACTGGGTGCCAGCGGCGGGTGTAGGGGAGCTCCATAACCCGGTCGAATTCCGCCTGGGAGAGGGGCAGCGCAGGGGGCTCCTGTACCACAAACCGGCTCTCCGAAGGCTCCGCGAGGACCGAGGCGGTTATGGCATCGGTGTTCCGTTCCTGAATGACAAAGGAGCGGGCGTAGGCCTCTTTTGACGCCTTTACCTCTTCAAACGAAGGAAGGAGCACACACCCGGGAGGAAGCTCTTCCGCCCGGCCTGTGCGCCAGCAGGTGCCCCGTACCCCCCGGATGCGGGATATCTCCTCCCCCGAGGCAAGCCTCCGGGCGACTTCAAGAATGGAACGCTCCCCCATGCCGTATGACAGGAGGTCCGCTTTTGAATCGAGCAGCAGAGAGTGCTTTACCGTATCCGACCAGTAATCGTAATGGGCAAACCGGCGCATACTGGCTTCGATGCCGCCGATAATGATGGGGATATTCTTGTAGGCTTCGCGGATTTTCGCGGTATAGGTGATGATTACCCTGTCGGGGCGGTATCCGGATTTTCCTCCGGGAGAGTATGCGTCGCCGCTGCGCTTTTTTTTATTCGCCGTATAATGGGCCACCAGGGAATCCATGGCGCCGCCGCTCACCAGAAACCCGAGCCGGGGCCTTCCGAATATCCTGAAAGCCTCCGTATCTTTCCAGTCCGGCTGCGCGAGTATGCAGACACGATAGCCCTCAGCCTCAAGCAGCCGACCCAACAGCGCCGCCGCAAAAGAGGGATGATCCACATAGGCGTCGCCGGTCACAAAAACGAAATCGCACTCCTCCCAGCCGCGGGCAATCATCTCGTTCAGGGACGCGGGCAAGAACCCTGACAGAAACTGCCCGGGCAATTCCTGCCCCTGTAAAAACTGACCTGGTTTTTTTACACTCAAAATGCCTGGACGACTTCGGTTACCCCGGGAACGGTATCCTTGAGGAACCGCTCAACCCCCTGCTTGAGGGTCATGGTAGCCATGGGACAACTGCCGCAGGCGCCGGTGAGCTTCACGTACACCTTGCCGTCCGGCTCCAAGGAAACAAATTCCAGGTCTCCGCCGTCAGCCTGGAGCTGGGGACGGATACGCCCGAGGGCCTCTTTTACTGTATCTTCTGTAAGCATATATACTCCTGTTATCTATATTATTCGTCAATCGGAAGCGGAAAGCCGTCAGGATTTCCGCTCTGTTCCTGACAGTATAACATTTTTCTTTAAATAAGGATACAGCAGCCATTCTCCGTTTCAGGGCGTCTGCATCTACCGGGAATTGATAAGGTGAACACTGATTTATCCATCGGGCATAAATCAGTGTTTCCTTATTTTATAAATCTGCTGATGACTTCCGTTAAGCCTTCATTTATATCCCTTACCTGTTGAAAAAGGACAAGGGCTTGATTAACATCTTCCTGTTTTAATGCCTGCTCTAATTGAAAAGCCGTTTCTGCAAAGGTATCCATGCTTAAATTAGCGGCGATGCCTTTTAACGCATGTGCCGCTTTAAGGGCCGCATCAAAGTCTTCCGACTGGATTGCGTGCGAAAGGGTTTCAAAAATTGTATCCTTTGGGAATTTCAACAGGAATTTTTCATACATTTCTTTTTTTCCGGCAAAACGAGCCAGGCCGGCGGATATGTTCACCCCGTAAGGTGCAATGGCTTCCAGCAGAGAATCCGGTTTGGCCGGAGCGGGTTCGGTTTTAACTGCTGCGGCGTTTTTTCCTGCCGTAACCGGAAGGAATGTACTCATAACCGTTTTTAATGTTTCAAAGTTGATGGGTTTGGAAACATGCGCGTTCATTCCGGCGGCAAGAGCTTCGCGGATATCTTCCTCAAAGGCGTTTGCCGTCAGGGCGATAATCGGTATGGCAGCCGCATCGGCGCGCGGCAGATTACGGATAGCCGCCGCCGCTTCGCAGCCTGTCATAACGGGCATTTGCATATCCATAAGTATAATCGCGTAAGCGGAAGGTTCTGAAGTTTCAAACATCTCCACAGCCTCCTTGCCGTTTGAAGCGCAGTCAACCTCTATTCCTGCGGCAGTTAAAATTTCGACAGCGATTTCCGTATTAAGCTCGTTGTCTTCGGCCATCAGGATACGCACTCCGTCTAACCGCAGTCCGGTCCTGACTGTTGAGGCATCAGACTTATCGGTTTCCGGGAACAGAACTTCCCGAATTGTTGAAAACAAAGCGGATGTATAAAGCGGCTTTTGAATAAATCCCGTTATTCCGGCGGCCAACGCTTCCTGTTCAATTTCGACCCGTTCGTATACCGAACTTATTATAACCGGCAGCTTATCACCTGACTCTTGGCGGATTCTTTGACACAGTTCGTAGCCGCTCATGTCCGGCATTTTCCAATCGACTATAACTGCGTCGAATTGTTCGCCCTCCCTTATCAATGCCAAAGCGTCCGCCCCATTGCACTTAGCCGCGGCGGAAACGCCTATGCTTTCCAGTTCATTTTCCACATCCGCACATACGGCTTCATCACTGTCCGTTATCAACACACGTATTCCCCTTAATGTTTTGGGCACGACATCCTGTTTGCTGATGGGAAACTCCAGTGTGACGGTAAATTTCGTTCCCTTATTCTTTTCACTTTCAACCTGTATGCTTCCGGCCATCATATCCACTATCCGCTTCGTAATGGAAAGGCCAAGACCGGAGCCTTCGATTTTATCGATTCGGGAATCCTTTTCGCGGGAAAAAGAATCAAAAATGCGCTGTAAATATGCTTCGCCCATTCCTATCCCCGTGTCACAACAGGTGAATTCAAAGCGGGCGAAGCCCTCGCGTTTGCACGGCAGCTCCTTTATCGTAAGCCCGATGATACCGCCTGCCGGAGTAAATTTAACCGAATTGGATAATATGTTGATGAAAAGCTGATTGAGCCGAAGCTGGTCTCCAAGGATATTTTCGTGAACCACAGAAAGAGCGGAAACGTTGAGTTCCTGATTTTTGGTTTTAACCTGCTGCCCTATGATATTGATCAACCCCTGTGTGAACTCGGGCATAACAATTTCGGCGGTGTTTAAAAAGAATTTACCGCTTTCAATTTTAGACATATCCAACACGTCATTTACCAGGCTTTGCAAATGCCGGGATGATCTTTCTATTTTACGAAGGCAGTCGCGCATCCTTTGGGGGTTGGTCAAATTTCCCGAAGCAATGGCTGTCATACCTATTATCCCGTTCAGGGGCGTGCGGATGTCGTGGGACATATTAGAAAGAAAGATACTTTTCGCGCGGCTTGCTTCGTTTGCTTTAAGGATGGCTGATTCTAACTGTTGGTTTTTTTCCTGAAGAATTTCCATCTGTCTGCGTTCCGAACGCCTCAGCAGATACATGGATATAGCTACGATTATAACGATGATAGTGATTACGGCCATTCCGGCGCTGATTAACAGCTCCGTGTTGCTGAGCTTGCCTTCGGAACCGTATTCAGCGTTGTGAGTCGCCTCGTCGGCTTTTTGAAAATGCCTTTCGCTTATTTCAAGCAGGGCTTCCCCTGAGGTAAGTCCCGCACGGTACTTATAAATGGACGTTTTAAGCTCGTCCCAAATTAAAATGAGGCCGCTGACAGACTCCTGAAAGGGCCCGTAAGTCATATAAACGATGTTGTAACTGTTTTCATGACCGGCAAGGCCATACAAATATTCCTCAAGCCTTGCTATTAATTCATCGTTGGGGTGATAGGAAAGCTCCAGTTTAACTAAACGCTGCGTCGCTCCGCGCACTAAACCGGAATAATTTACAACCCGCGCGTCGCCGTTCATTTCGCGTACGGCGCGTAATATCAAAAAATTTTGTACCAATAACAGGAATGAAAAAATGACGATTATATATAGAAGGTTGAATTTCTTCAATGAGCATACTCCCTATAAAATCAATTGCTTTATTGATTTTATCGACTGCTTCAGATTCCTCAAACGCCGTCTGAATAAAACAATGACTGTATGTTACATGACATTTTATCATTATGGACTATAATGTAATTAGCATAGTTACACAATACCTCGCATTTTGCCTTCAATCAGGGCAGCCTCATTATCCATTTATCGTTATATTATTCTTGTGTATCCCGGAAAACCATATTATAATTTGGATATATTCCTGCTTGTCTGCGGGGATACTATATAGATACCGGATTACAAATTAGTCGCCGTAATGTATAATTTCACAGGAAAACATGGAAAACAACATTCTTCAGGAGGAATTAACTATGAATGTTTTCACCAGAAAAAGGAATACCCTGTTCCGGGCGGCCGGAGCAGCGGTAATTGCAGCAGTCGTATTCATACTGGCATCGTGTGCCAGTACGGAAACAAAAGCGGTTTCCCCCGTCATTGATCCTGACGGGCCGAAGATAGCAAGCTATATCAGGACCTGGCCCCTCGGTTCCACCACAGTCGATATGGACGCAGGTGAATACTGGAATGGGGACATGGTGCACGGGGAATACCTTACCGATCTGATCATCGCCTTCGCGCATATCGATCCGAAAGACGGGACTTCAATCTTCATAAAGGACCTTGAAGACCAGCCGTCGGTAATAACAGAGGGAAAAACCGTACCCGGTTTCCCCAACTTCTGGGAGGAGATAGCGAAGGTAAAAGCGCGCTTTCCCCACCTGAGGGTAAACCTCTCTGTCGGAGGCTGGGGAGCTGACGGCTTTTCCGATATGTCCGCCGACCCGGCAATGAGAGCCAAGTTTGTGGCGAACGTATGCGACTGGCTCCAGAAATACAATCTTGACGGCTTTGACGTGGACTGGGAGTATCCTGTGGGTCCGCCCTGGGGAGGTTCCGAGATAAAAGTCTCCCCTGATGACCGGCAGAACTACATAACCCTGCTCTCGGACCTGCGCTCAGGTCTGGACACCCTTGGGTCAAAGACAGGAAAACGGTATGAGCTTTCAACAGCGGTTCCCGCGAGCGGCTGGTTTATCGAGGCAAACGATGTGGTTGCCGCGGCAGCGGTAGTGGACTCCCTCAAACTCATGTCCTACGACTATTACGGCGCATGGAGCGCACAGACAGGACACCACGCGAATCTGTATAACAACCCCCGTGATCCCGACTGGGGCGGATGGAGTACCGATCAGGCGGTCAGGACATATCTTGACGCCGGTGTTCCTGCGGAAAAACTGGTGGTAGGTGTGGCCTTCTACGGACGCGCCTGGAAGGGTGTTGCCGCCGGAGATGATCCGGTCACTCCCGGACTCTACCAGAAGTATGCCGAAAGCACCTACCCTGACGGCGCTTCATGGGGAGATATTCAAACACTCATGAAAGATCCCTCATACACCTATTACTGGGACGATGTCGCCAAGGCTCCGTATCTGTATAACGGCGATGAATTCATCACCTTTACAGACACAAGGCTTATCTCCGAGATCGACACCTATGTGAAGGAGAATAGACTCGGCGGCGTGATGATATGGGAATACGGACACGATGTCGATGCTTCGCTGCTCAAACCCCTTGCGGAGGGTGTACAGTAAATCCGTTCGGTAACGGCGAAACGGCGTTTCGTGCGAAATGCCGTTTCGCGGATCAGTTGCCGGACAAGGTTGATAACCATTTCGGGGCTGTTTGAACAAGGCTTACAACGGACTGAAGGTCCGCCTGTTCGGACAGCCCCGAAAAAATTTCCGGAGAGCCGCCGGTTTTCCGGGAACAGCCTATTGCAGTATGGTAATTTCAACGCGGCGGTTCTGCGCCCTGCCCTCATCGGTATCGTTCGGAGCAACGGGCCGGTCTCCGCCGTACCCCGCATACAGGAAGCGGTCTGCGGGTATCCCCCTCAGAATAAGTTCGTCGGCGATGCGCCGGGCGCGCTGCACGGACAGCTCCTTCTCCCCATCGGGTTTTCCGGTGGCCGCAGTATGACCCTCGACAAGAAAAGCAGCCCCATCGGCGGAACGAAGCACCTCGGCGATTGCGTCCAGCCGCCAGCGTTCACCGGGAAGTATCCTGTCGCTGTCGGCTTCAAAACGGATATTCCGAATGGAAAGCCTCAAGCCCTCGGGAACCTCTTCGATCAGGAGGCCGCTGCTGTTTCCCGTTCCTGCGGCGATAATCCTGCCTGCTGAATCTCCGAAGGAGCTGCCCGGAGAATCGACCTCCGCCTGCACGGAGGAGGTCACCGCGCCGTCAGGAACAGCGCCGGCGGCCCTCCCGAAAGCGGTCACAACAACCCCTTTGTCGATCATCGGGGGAAACTCGGTAAAAAGCAGAATCGATCCCCGGAAACGGACGGTGGTTCCGTCGATGTAGCTAAAAGTTTCATCAACCGTATCGCGGACAAGCAACGCGGCGCCGGTTTCGCGGTCGGCATATATATCCGCGCTGTGGGAACCGGAGGCGTCCTTGAGGTCCGGATCCCCCCGGCTGTCCCGTTCGCGGTAACGGGTTGCCCACTTTGCCCGGATATGGTAGATGGGCCGCTCGTTCCAGTCCCCCTCCCCCACATATTCGTAGGCCACGAAGATTTTCATCCGTGTAGGAACACCTTTATTGAGGGGATCCACACACCGGACAGCGGAAGCCTGCCAGGTATCTCCGGTACGTACCTCGGAAGCGGGATAGGCGGGAAAGCCCCGGAAAGGAGGATATCCGTTGTCCTCGGACATCATCATCGTTCCATTCGGCGAAAGCGTAAAAGATGCGGGGATCATCCCCGACACTCCCTGGGCGGAGGCGCGGCTGTTGCGGATAGTTTCTTCCAGGACATAGAAGGTGCCTGAATATTTCTGCGGAGTGTTTTCAGCGGAAGGGTGCATATCGATAAAGGAGCGCACTTCCCGCCGGGTCAGGCCGGTATATTTTCCGTTCAGATACCGCGACAAATCGGTACGCTCAACCATGCGGTAACCGCCGGAACCCGAATAACAGATGGAAACGGAGGATACGGGCTCCTCCGCAGCGGCTGTGGAACACAGACCCGCCGTTACCAGCAGCAAAAAAACTGCCGGTATATATGCTGAATTCCGGTTCATAACACTATATTATCGGAATTCGCCTGAGGGAACTGAAGAAAAATCATCCGGGTTACTCCGCTGCGCCCTGAGTATCTGCAGGGAGCTCACAGCAGACTCGTCACAAGGGCGGGAACGGCGACAAAATTTCCGATCGCCCCGCCGAGGGAGGAGAGGAAAAATACCAGCAGAACCCGGGATATCCGATTATGATAAACCCCTTTTACCGACGATATGTCCTGCATGAGGTTTTCCATATCCGACACCTTGGGTTTCCGTATCCACGCCTGCACCAATCCGGAGAACATCCCTACCCCGAGAACGGGATTGAGCGTCGCTATGGGGGCGCAGACAAAGGCGGTCACTATGGCAAGGGGGTGCGCCAGCGCCGCGAGAGCGCCGAGGGCGGCAAGGGAACCGTTCCAGAGGAGCCAGCGTACCAGCATACCTACTGAAGCGCCGACACCGCCGGTAAAGAAACCCGCCGCGATAAGCCCCAGAATGAGCAGGGGAACTATCCAGCCGGCTATCTTTCCGCCCACTCCGGGAGGCGGGACTGCGTCTATTCCGGAGGTATCCGCCGACACGCTGCCCTCGGCGAACCGGTATATCCATGACTCAACGCCCTCAAGATGTCCTGCCCCCAGAACGGCCAGAACCCTGTCCCCTTCAGCCTGCCAGATATGGCTTGCGAGATACCGATCCCGCTCGTCGATGAGTACCTCCTTGACCTTCGGCAGGTAACCGGAAAGCTCCCCCATCATACTGTCCATGGCGCTTTTGTTTTTGAGCTCCTCGATCTGCTCGGCGGAAATCTTTTCCGTTTCAAACGCGCTGGTAATAAGCGCCGCCAGCAGCTTGCATTTACCCCAGAGGGAGTTTTTTGCCCAGGCCCGGCGGAGGGTTATCTGGATGGGGCGATCCACCAGGGAGAAGGGAATCCCCAGGGCTTCGGAATCCGCAATCGCCGCTTTCATCTCCTCTCCGGGAGTGATGCCCACATCCGCTCCCAGTCTGCGCTGAAAGGAGGAGAGTATCAGGTTCGCCATCAGCATAAACCCCTGTCCCGATTTGAGCACCCGTACAATATCGAGGGAGCGCCAGCTTTCGGGATCCTTCATCGACCGGTAACGCTGCTCGTCAAGCTCGACGCATACCCTGTCCGGCCTCTCCTCATGGATCAGTGTTGAGACCTCTTCAATACTCTCTTTTGAAATATGAGCCGTACCCAGCAGAATAATCTGCCGCCCCTGTATCTCAATGCGTTTGAACGCCTGCATTCTGAACTCCTCTACGTGCGTCGGTTAAGTTAATCGGCGATTCCCTGCATTCCTGAGTCCGCAAGGGCCCACTCTGCGAGACGGGCTTCAAAGAACATGGGCCTCTGGATAAGGGATATCTCCAGAAAATACTTGTTCGCCAGATCCTCCCTGCCGTTTGCCTGGTAGTATTGAGCAACATAAAAAAGCATCTTTCCCTTTTTATTGAGATCCGGTTCCTTTCCTATTCTCACCAGAACATCATTGTCGCCGTTGCGGTCATGATACAACCTTGCGACATAATATTCCAGACTGTTCCGGGTTACCCTTTTTATTGCCTGGCTGAGAAAATCCTTGCTTGCCTGGAGATTGCGCTCCTGCTCGTAACAGGCTGAAATCATGAGAATAAACGATATATTTGAAGGGTTCTTCTCATAGGCTGAATAAAAAGCCTGGCGGCACTCTTTCCAGTTTTTTTCCTTCCAGAGCAGAATACCGAGGGATTCATAGACAAAATAGTAGGAAGGGTTTGCTTTTGCCGCCATCCGGTAATCGGCGGCAGCTTCGCTGTACCGTTGCAGTTCATCGTACAGAGCGCCCCGGTATATATAGGCAAGAAAATAGGAGCCGTCGATGCGGATCGCTTCGGTCCAGGCGTCTATAGCGTCTCCGGGCCGGCGGATCCTGCGCAGGTAATCGCCGTAATCGATCCAGTAGTCGTAATAGGCCGGAGCGAGGGCAATGGCTTTTTCCATATTCTCCGCCGCAGAACCATACCGCTCATCCTCAGCGTCAAGTTTCGCGAGATAGGACCAGGAGAGGCTGTTCCGGGGATCAACCTCCTGAAGCCGGAGAAAGGAGTTACGGGATTCCTCGAAATTGCCGAGGTAGTAGTTTACCTGCCCGTAGCCGGTGAGGGCCACGGAATTATCCGGGGCCGAAGCGAGGCTTTTCTGGAAATAGGTCCGGGCCAGCAGGAAATTTTTCTTTTTCATCTGCTCGTTTCCCAGTTCCGCGTTGGCGTCGGCATTCTCGGGGTCGATCTCCAGTATCTCCTTGAGGAGCACGCTCTTTTTAGAGGAATCCCCCCCGGCCTTTGCGATGAGGGTATTGAGAAACAGGACATCCGTATTGGTGGGATCCGCTTCAAGCAGGGAGACGGCGGCCTGTTCAGCCTGGTCCACCTTTCCGGCGGACATCAGGAGGGAGGCGTAGAGATAGTTGAGCCCCTTGTCATCGGCGTATTCCGGGGGGATCTCTTCAAACAGATCCAGGGCCTCATCAAAAAGCCCCTCATCCAGCTTTTCGCTTACCTCCATGGCAAACTCGGAAGGGAGAAACTCATCCGTTTCACCGGGAACAGCCGCGACGCCGGGTTCCTGTGTATCCGCAGGCGGAACAGCCTTGTCAGTGGTCACGCATGAATAAAAAAGAAAAGCCGTACACAGTACCGGAAAGAACGCTTTCTTGCCCATGGATATCATATTACCCCTTCCTCATTCTCTTGATTTTGTCCGTTTCATTGGCTACACTGAACCGGATGAAAAAGCATATTATTCGAAATGCTGCAGGACTCATCGTTTTATACAGCATTATTATTTTCGGCATTTTCGCGCTGCAATTCAGGAATGAATCTGTTGTCCGTAAAACAATCGGAAAAATGCGCTTCACCGTGTCCATCGATCATAGCAACACAGAGGAATCTCCGTTAAAAAACAATTTCCAGCTAGTATATAACAATCTGGACATCTCTTTCAACGACTCCAATCCGGTAAAAGCCGCCGCCGATGACGGCGGCGAATTTCCCGTAAGCCTCCGGGATATCCGGGAATCGGAAAATTCGGTCACCCTTGAATTTGACCGGGACATATCCATCGTTTTCCTCGAGGAGGATACGGATACCGCTCCAATCCGCATCCGCGCCCGGATACCTGAGGGGGTTGCTTCGGTTACGATCCCCTACGGGTTCCGCATAGCGGGCCAGAAGGATATCTCCGATACCTCGGTACTGCTGACGGGGAACGCGGGGCAGCACATCTTTTCCGGCGCCAGGTTTTTCTCCGCAGACAGGTTCACGTTGACAGGGTTTTCCCCTTCCGCCACCTATGAGATATATAAGCCAGCCGAAAAGTTTACCCTCGCCCGGATCGAACACCTCCCCAAAGCTGCGGAGAGCGCCCTGGCTGCTGCGGTGACCGGCTTCAGGCGGAATGCGCTTGCGGTATTTAAACAAAATATGAACGTTTCGGTAACGGAAAATACGGTAATCGCGTATATCGCGGAGATGGGGTTCCAGAACGGGTATCAGACGGCGTTGAATGCGGTGCCCGCTTCATTCAGAACAGGGGACGTGAGGACCTATTATTCGGCCCCCTATTTCAACTCCCTGGTAAGGCTGAACGAGGGACTCATCGCCGCGGACACCCGGCGGCTGAACGGGATCAGTGCGGCGGTCGCGGAAAACAGTCTTTCCGTTTTTGAATATGACAGAACCGGCGCGTTCCTCATCGGTCAGGGCAGGGAGGACCTGCTGCTGCGGCTGCTGGAGATTCCATTGAAGGGGGTGAGCGGCGTTTCAGGCGGCGATCAAAGCGCGGCGCTTGAAGCGCAGCCTACACCGGTGCAGGCTGCGGGAATTATGAGAATGTACGCGGAACTGTCCGCCATCCGGCCTGCGTATGCGCAGATACTTGAGCCGGTACTCCCGCAGTGCGAGGAGGCGGTCACCGGCGCGTTTATCTTCAAAAATGAGAAATTGTACCTCTCCTGGGAGGAGGGGGAGATATTCACCATCCCCTGCCTCAGAATCGCCCAGGCTCTGATCTCCTACGGAAAAGCGAGGCAGAATCACCGCTGGTCCCAGGCGGGATATCTTCTCATCAATTCGCTTTTTGACGCTTCCGAAGGCGGGTTTCTTTTCGAAGAATACCTTCTCGCGGCGGACACAGGGGCAATTACCGGAAACCACGCGATAAGCCCTGCGGTTCTGTATCCGCTGCTTATTCAGGACAATACATGGTATCCCCACGAGCTTCTGCTGCCTGTGACGGCGGAACGGCCCCTGCGGGCATGGACGGCGGCGCAGCAGGTCGATTACGAGAGGAACAGCGAGGGAACAATTACGATCTCCGTCAGGTTTCCCCAGAACGAATCCCATTATATGATTATTTCGAATGTGGAACCCTTTTCGCGGATACAGATATACGGGGTCGATTTCCGCACCGATCCCCGCTTTGAAAGCTACAATTCCTCGGGGTATGTGTATAACCGGGAGACGAAAACTCTTCTGCTCAAGCTCCGCCACCGGGAAACGGTGGAACAGATACGGCTTATCTACAACTGAGTCATTGAAGTTTTTGCCAAGGAGTGTCCCTCAAGTCTGAAAACTTCAGGGATACTCTTTAGCTGAACACCTCCGTAAAAGACTCGATGATCCGATCCAGCTCCTCCAGGGAATCCGAGACAAGGCTCGCCGCGAAGTAGAGGCTCACCGCCGATTCCGTGGTGAGGTGTCCCATCGGCACCGCCCCTTCACGCCATACCCTGCGTGAGGTGGTGTATCCCGAAAAATCAACGGCGCTCTCCTGCTGGGAGGTACAATAGAAGCGGCAGCCCTGTTTCCCGCCCCTGGTCAGCAGGGGCTTGAGGGAGTAGGGACCCTCCCTCATGCTGCCGGTCCCGGTTTCGTACAGCTCCAGAAAGAAATGGGTCACCCCCCGATCCATGAGAAAAAGCGGCAGTTCGGCCCGCATTCCGGGATATACCCGGCAGATAAACATCCGGTCGGCGGCTTCCCGGAGGATTTCCGTCATCACCGCGGAGTCCGTATCGTGGAAGCCCGAAAGCAGGCCGCTGCCGGTAAAAACCGGGGTTTTCATATTCCAGTTCCTGAAACCCTCCGGGGAGGGCCGTTCGAATTTGAGGTTCACCGGGGAGAGTATCTTTTCACCAAACACCACATATACCCCCTCCTTTTCGGCGGAGGCGGTTCTGACGGCGAGATTGATATTCCGCGCAGCCTCGTCAGAGGCATCCGGAGGCGCGGAGGAAGCGGTAACGATGACCGGAACCCCGGCGCCGGCAAAAAGCCAGTAGAGGAGCCCCGCAGTATAGGCAAGGGTGTCGGTACCGTAGGCGACGACGATCCCCGTCGCCGTACCCGCCGCGATCCGGGCGGAGATTTCCGCTATGAGAACGGCCCAGTCGGCGGGTTCGATCTCCTCGCTCAGCAGTTTTCCCACCTGTACTATCTGGACGCGAACCTCCGAGGGCAGCCCCTCCTGAGAGAGCAGGGAACGGACAATCTGCTCGTCAACAGCGGCGGTCACTGCGCCGTCCTTGCGCCGTCCCCCGCAGATGGCCCCGCCCATGGCAAGGAGATAGACCAGGCTGATATGCAGCTCCCGTTTAATAAGCTCCTTGACCTTCCCCGGTGCGGCAAGTCCGCCGGTTTTCTTCATGACAAGACCGGTAAGGAACTCAAGGGGCGCCATATCGCCGTCCCGGAGCTTTTCCGCTTCCGCAGGGTTTTCGGCGATGACCTTTTTGATATGGGGCAGCAGGGACTCCTCATCGGTTATCTGCTCCCACCGGTTGAGCCGGATTATCTCTTCAGGGTCCGTATCTGTTTCCAGAACATTCTGGAGGAGCTGCCGGGCTATACCGCTGTGTATCTGCCGGGAGGAGAAGAGCTGCATGATATCCGCGAAGCGCTTCGCCGTAAGGGGGGAATCCCCTATCTCTTTTCCGCTGCGGCGTAAAAGGGTGGCGACCTCTCCGGGTATCCAGTGGGCGGCGTCCATGGGATCAGCGCCGAAAGCGATAGCCTCCTCAAAGAAATCGGCCTTCCGCTTTTCGTCACAGATCATATCCGCCCGGCTTTTCGCGAGTCCGTATGCCGCCATGAGCCGCTTTTTGCGGTCATCGGGGAATTCTGCGGAGATGGAAGCCTTTTCCGGAAGGGCGCCGTCCCGGATGCAGGGGATATCCAGCGGAACAAAACAGCTGGTCTCGGCGGCGGTACGCATCTGGTAATGTTCGGTACGGTTCTGGCGTTCATTCCAAAGGCGGCTCTCTGAGGGTATCACATTACCGGAAAGCAGTATCTCCTCCTGCCGGCTCAGTTCCGAGTTGACCGCCTTGCGGACAAAATTGAAGGAGTTCAGGTTGCGGAGTTTTACGTAATATCCGGGCATCTCAGGATAGCGGGCAAGGGCGGCGTAGGCGTTGCAGCGCATCACACTGTCCGCAGGGCCGTTTACAATTTGAAGATACTGTATCCGCTGGCGGAGCTCATCGAGAAAGAGTTCCGCCTCCTCTCCCAGCTCGAAATCCGCCGCTGTCCTGAGCCGTATACTCGCGCAGCCCGCCCAGGTATAATCCATGCGGGTGGAACCGTCGGAGTGGGTAAGCCTGCCTGCATCCTCCTCAAGGCGAATCTCTTCTATATGAACTGTTTTTTTTCTCCGGTGAAACTCTATGGGGATTGCGCCGTTTTCCGCGACCTTGAGGGACAGACCTGAAAGTGAAACCCCCTCAGGTCTTGCGAAGGTGCCGAGGGCGGCGAGGGGGCGCTCAAACCGGCTCTCTTTCAGTATTGTACAGCCCAGAGCGTGGGCAAGCAGAGACGCCTTTTCCACCGCCTGAGGATTCGGGAGAGGTACTGCGCCGTCCTCCTGGCGGCAGACGGGGCAGCTGCTTTTCCGCCCGCAGAGCTCCATATTCTGCGCCGTGGAATGCGCCGCACTGTGCGCCCGTTCCGCCCCGGCATAGCAGGGGCAGAACGCCTTTTTTTCCGCCGACACAAGAATACGGACTTCGAGATATACATGAGACTGATACATGCCCGATTCCTCCCCAAGGATAATTGCATTTGTTCCAAAACCCGGTTGGCTGCGGAACAAACTCCTGAAAAAGTGGTCATTAG
>JAISVD010000143.1 GCA_031271875.1 Spirochaetaceae bacterium
CGCTTCATACCCTGAAATATCCGGGAAGGGCTCTTTTGTAAGATCACACAAAAGGGTTTCACCCTTCAGGTCTTTTTGCAGAACCCCGGCGCATTTTCCGGTGGTACCGTATTTTCCCGCATATACAATTATTGTTTTCATATATCGCCTCCTGTCATTCCGTTTCTGAGCGCATTTTCTATGGCCAGTTACAGCTCTTTTTCCATATTCTCAAGATTTTCAAAAAGTTTCCGGAGCAGCCCGGCGGTGCAGGCAATCTCCTCTTCCGGAAGCCCCTTAAAAAGATGGTGTATAAAATGATTCCCGGTTTTTGATATTTCATCGAGTATCGAATATGCCTTTCCGGTAAGGGAGACCCCGACGCTCCGTTTGTCTCCGGGAAGAACTGAAAGAGAGACAAACCCCTTTTTTTCCAAAGTTCCGAGCATCTGCGCGACATTCTGCCTTGTACTGTCCATCTGCCGGGCTATCTCCGTTATTGTCGAAAGCTCTTCATCCATTCCCCGTATAAAAAGCAGCAGAAACCACTGCTTTGTGGTTACCTTCCGGATTTTCCTATCCCCCGCCGCCTGTAGTTTATTGGACAACAGAAAAATGCCTCCGTGAATAAAATATCTGTCATCAGGAGCTTTCAGCACCCTTCCCGCCTCCCAGCAAAATACGCAATATATTGCTTTTTATAAAAATATATACCCACTGATGGGGATTGTCAAGGTATTCACAACGAACAGAATTATTCAAACAGGAGAGGGTCCGAACGGGGACAGAGCTTAAAAAGAAACAGGACAAGTTTCTGTTGTAACATAAAAACTACACACCGTCGTCCTCCAAACAACAGGTTCTTCTCTTGTCTTAAATGAAAAAATACGATATTATATAGTGAATAAAGTTGCTTTTTCAGAATAAACAGACTTTTGAAATTGCCTTCAAAATTTACAAGGTGCTAAACGGGGACATTTTATGGGCGCACGGGGTGAGCTTTTTACAACAGAAGTGATATTAAACAACCGCAGCTATTTTTTCAATGTTAAGGAAAACAGAACCGGCGATGTTTTTCTTCAGGTTGTGGAAAGCAAGAATATCGAAGGTGAAAAATTCGACCGCCGGGCGATTGTCGTCTTTGAAGAGGATATGCAGAAATTTTTCCGGGGCCTCGATGCGTCGGTTACATTTATAGAAAAAAATCGCCGCCAGCGGCTCAAGGAAGCGGCGGAAAAAAAATCGGATGTTCCCGCAAAAAGCAAGCGGGTCTACCGAAAAACCACAGAGGAAAAGAATCCGGGGCAGGAAAAAGTCACCCCCGAAAGAAAAAGTACCGGCAAGCTCCGGGTGGTTCCCAGAAAAAAATAACATCCCCTTCTCAGAACAATCCTGTTATGCCGGATTTACCGCTGCTGTTTTTCAGTTTTGTTTTTCAGTTTGAAACTATACCGTTGTATGGGTGAAGGACCGTGGAGTTCCAGAGCCTCAACGTGGGCTTTCGTGGGATACCCTTTATGGCGCTCATAGCCGTATTCCGGGTACAGCCAGCTGAACCGTTCCATCATTCTGTCCCTGGCGGTTTTGGCGAGTATCGAAGCGGCCATGACAGCGGGTATCTGTGAATCGGCCTTTACCATTGTTGTGCATACCACAGGTATATCGGGGGCGAAGATACCGTCTACGATTGCCCTGTCGGGAACAACCCGCAGCTGCTCAAAGGCGTATTTCATGGCAAGCAGACTTGCCTTCAGGATATTGATCCTGTCGATCTCTTCCGGCCATACCCAGCCTATCCCCCACGCGACGGCCCTGCCGAATATAACCGGCACCGCTTCATACCGCTTCTTTTCCGAAAGCTTTTTGGAGTCGTCCAGTATCTCCACCGGAAAGGAGCTGTCCAGAATGACTGCGGCGGCTGTTACGGGACCGGCCAGGGGCCCCCGTCCAACCTCGTCAAGTCCGCAGAGTATTTCAGCAGTTTCAGCGGTCACTCAGGGACTCCGGCTAAAAAAGAAGGAGTATCGCCCTCCGGTCTCTTCGGATTCCATCAACCCCGCGATGAAGTAGTATGGCTGATCCTGTACGAGGGAGATGGATATCCGGGGAATATCTGCCGTATAATCGGTGCTTCCCGTGAGAAGCCCCCCATCGGGATTGAACACCGCCACAAAACCGCGTATCCCCTCGACCTTTCCTGCTCTGTCCCTGATACCCGCTGTATAAACTCCGCTCTCTTCGGGATAGCAGAGGTATACGGAAACCGGTTTTTCTGCGGAAAGCCCCATCTCCTCCCCCGTAAGGGGATAAAACGCTGCGGCATCAAAGTCATCGGTTTCCCCAAGGGGGAGCCATTTCTGTATCATAAATACCATCTCCTCCCAGGCCGTTTCCGAGGGGGAAATCATAGAGGTGAAATACTCTTCCGGGAGAGCTTCCACGGGAGGAAGCAGGACACGGGGAATACCCGGAATCCGGGTGTCCCCGGTGCCGTCCGGGACGGCATTTTCAGCGTTGGTCAATACAAAAAGATAGGTATTGCCGTCACGTCCCTCAAAGAGCACCTCCGTATCGGTATTCGTGCAGGAGAAGCGGCCTCCGGGAAAAACAGATATATCGGCGGTATACAGCAGTTCTCCCGTGAAGATATCAAAAGCGAGGATCGAGGGAGCGGCATCGGCAAAGAGCAATATATCCGAATAGACCATCGGACCGAATATAAAAGGTTTTGTATTTCTGAAATCCCAGGCTATTCCCGGCCCTGAACACTCCACGCCATAATGGTCTTCCGTATAGGAAAAAAGCAGGCCGTTACTGTCGGAAAGCAATCCTTCATACACGAGGGATTCCTCTGTGAAAGTTCCCTCTGCGGCGGCGCCAGCAAAATACGGCGCAAGCCCTGAAACGGCGATCCCCGGGAACAGAGGGGCGGAAACCTCTTCGGGAGAATCGGAGGGACAGAGCTTTTCCGTTCCGGACTCCTGAAAAAAACCGGTCAAGGGAAACACACCCAGAGCGGCCAGAACAATGACCGCCGCGCCGATGAAGAGGATCATAACGATAACCGCCGGAAAAATCCTCTTCATCGGAATTCCCCTTCCGGAACAGATTCCACGCCAGAGGACCCGGTTTCACCGGGAAATTCCATATATTCTGAATCCAGGAGTCTGTTGCATCTGACAGCATAGAATTCCAGAACAAAAAACGCATCCATCAGAAGGCAATTCAGTGTATACACCTCCTCCGGAGAAACGCAGGCCAGGCAAGAGGGTTCCCGGGAGAGACGCTCCAATTCCTGCGGCAACAG
>JAISVD010000144.1 GCA_031271875.1 Spirochaetaceae bacterium
CGGGAAAATACTTCGGCATTGTGCGGTGTTTCCGCTATGACCGGGTAGACGCGACTCATCTTTCCGATTTCTACCAGACCGAAGGCATTGTTCTGGGGGAGGAGGTCAATCTCCGTACCCTCCTCGGGTTCCTCGAAATGTTCGCCCGGGAGGTTGCCGGTGCTACGGAGGTGAAATACGTTCCCGGATACTTCCCCTTTACCGAGCCTTCAATCGAAGTGCATATAAAGCACCCGACTCTGGGATGGTTTGAACTGGGCGGCTCCGGCATCTTCCGCCCGGAGGTGACAAAGGCGATGGGCGTTGATGTTCCGGTGCTTGCCTGGGGTATCGGTATCGACAGGATGGCGCTGATGGCTCTGGGCATCAATGACCTGAGGGAACTTTTCAGCACCGATATTGAACAGGTGAGGCTGCGGCGGGCAAAGTAGCATTTACGACTTTGTTATCACGTGATATACTTATTTAAGGAGGAGTATATGGATAAGATGCTGTTAGGTGCGCTGAAAGCTTGCGAAACCAGAGAGCAGGTTGAAGATATCTTCAAAAAGTTCAATACAGATGACCTCCGGATAAAGATCGAGTATCTTAATGAATGTATGGGGAACCCCGAAACGTTTTTTTCCGGAGATATCCCCGATCTCCAAAGTGAGTATATAACTACACGGGCAATGTTTTTGACCGGAGAGTGGAAATTAAACGAGCTTTATGAGAGGGCCGGTTCATTTGACTGTAAATGACGAATTTCTCATCAATGAAGAAAAAATCATGCGGATTGCAGAGTCTTTCAATATGTGGAATTCAATTCTTGAAGATTTTATTCAGTTGACCAATGAATAGGAAATTCATATAAAACCGGGAACGATCATTCCCGGTTTTACATGAGCTCCGGTGCAAGTTCCCCGTTCTCTTCTATTATAAACGTACTGCCATCGGGATAACGGGCCGTAATTGTGGGATCCCTCACTACGCCATCGAGGTGGATCATGGAGGGGGCGTCATCGTCATAGTTTGAGCCGATGGCGAAGTGACAGGTTCTGAACGCCTTTTCGTCCTCAAGCATATACCCGGTGATGAGCGCTCCGGGGTTCAGTCCGATCCCCAGTTCGCCGAGGTTGCGGGCGTTTCTGCTGTACAGTCCGCCCTGGCCTTCAGGGAGCATTCCCTTCTTTTCAAATTCCAGGGCGCTTGTTTCTCCCGCCCGGATGGATTCCTCCAGCAGGGCTGCTTCCTCTCCGCCGGAAACCGAGGTGACGAAACCGTTTTCTATAACCGCCTTTATGGGGGTACGGATGAGGATGTCCCTCTCCCGGAGACTCATGGAGCCGTCAAACACAATTACTCCCCCGGAAGCGCCTATCACAGGGCTGATATAAACCTCGCCTGCGGGAATGTTGCCCCCCGACGCCGGATGGCGGCAGTTTCCGTCATCTGCGAAGGCGCTGCGGCCTTCGATTTGCACGGTGATATCAGTCCCTCCGGGGGCGGAAACATGCACCGAGGATGCGCCTTTCAGTTTTTCCGTGAGCCTGCGGCATCTCTGCCGCAGAAGGGCATAGTCTATGGGCGCTGTCCTGAGAAACATATCAAGGGTGATCCCCGGCGACCAGATGGCCCGCATTGTTTTTCTTCCGTAGAGATTGTAATCGAACACATGATCAAACCGGTTCCCGCTGCCGTCCTGATAGGGGGAGGCCAGTGCCTTTCTGTCCTTGCCGAGTTTGTTCATCGATATGGAAGCAAACAGTTCCGGCTCCTTTTCGAGCGCTGCGATGACCGGTTCCTCCGCGAAATCAAGGAGGGTCTTTTCGGGCTGAAAGACGAGCGTCGGAAGCCCTCCGCTGCGGCGCGCCGCTTCATACAGGGCCATGCTGATAAGCGCGGTGTCCCTCCCGGGGTTTGTCACGATAAGAAACCGCTCGCCCTCCCTGAGGGCAAATACGTCGCTCATAACCGTATCCGCTGTTTCCGCAAGTCCCGGAGGAAACCCGCTCCAGCCGGAAAAGGAATCATGGGGATTATTGTTTTCCATATTATAAAAGATAGGACCCCTTGCGCTCTTGTGTCAACTGCGGGGAGTAGTAAAGTTGTCGTTTTATTTTCTACCAACGGGCACTTACACGTACAGCAGGACCAATGTGCCTCGACCAAAAGTGTATATCAATATCATCGTTATTTGCATCAATTGTTTCCTCTAATAATTCTACACCCACAGCAATACCAATTCGACCTTTTTTTCCTACATTCCACATATTCTGAAATCCAAGGATCCCCTTGACAATCGCATATTCCATACCTTTACTGATATTCCCATTAACAGAGACACCGTTATGAGCGTTACTCATCCATGCGATTGCTTGCGCATCAGTTTTCCCCTGTACAATAAACCCGTGGAACCACTCTACATATATCCACAAATACTTTTGAACAAACAAATGGAATAGCTCATATCCTGTCCTATCCTGCATTCTCTGTGCGTCAAGAGCTGAATTTTCCATGCGTTTAATCAGCGTATCCCACAGAATTCTCATACCCCATGCTTCTCCTTTTATCAATCCAAAACCAGGGGCGGAAAGCCCGCGATTTGGCTGTACCTGGTATTCGAGAGGCATCTCAAAACTGGCGTAACTTATGCCTATAGCTCCCAAGTTCCCTGAGCCTATTAACAGTAATTCGGATAACAAGCCTTTTAGAAATGTGTTTTTTATTGTTAATTCATCAATACGGAACAGAAGAGAAACATTGGTCCACACATTACGGAAATTATATACCCCGCCGGGAATGGGATTGGGCGTATCTCCTATCCATGTTACAGTACCGCCAAAGGAATGGTAATCAAACTTAAGTATAAAGTGATATGCGGTAACATACCCTGCGGCATCAACCAGTTTTTTAAAGGCAGGATCATCAATTTTGAGATTGAGTTGTACTCCCACTTTGTCAAAGAGTTTCAAACCCATAATTACAGACAACCCAAAGTTGTTAAGATCAACTTCAGTATTTGTTGATTCTTCCTTCTCAAATTTGGCATACGGATACCATGCCTTTCAATCGTTAATATATGTCGTAATTTTTGCTTTCATTAAACAAAACTGTCACCACCGCATTTAGGACACGAAAATACATCTGAGGGAACAAAGGCATTACATTTCTCGCATCTCTTCTTCTCAACATTGCTGCCATCTTTAGTTGTTTGACGTATTTCCTCATAAAGAGAGGAACCACAGGAGGGACATGCAGAGTATGATCCAGAAAATATTGTTCCACATTGTCTGCATTTCTTATCAACACTACGAACATTACGCTGTGTTGTATTATCATTTACAGCTGAAGAAATACTTTGAGCAATTAATGCAACAATCCAACCCATTATTATTACATAGGCCCCAGATTGTAATTTAACATGCGTATCATTTAATGCTCCCACATATACACCAACACCACAACCTATACAAGCAAAGAAAATCATCCAATCAGTTGCGGCAGGTACATTTTTTCCCATCATCAATAATGCGCCAACAACAAGTCCAGCAAGCGCTAATATAAATACTCCATATAGAAGTAAAGCAATTCCCGTGCTATCTAGACTCATCAATGTATCAGCAAGCTGAAAACCATTCATTTGACACGATACAGGCATGAAAAAGCCAAGTATTACCAGTAGAAAACCTAATTTTCCAATTGACCTGAAATTTACTCTCATACAATTCCTCCTGAGTTTTAAGTTATATAGAAAACATTGATTTATACTTTGAAGCAATTGCAAAACTAAGAAAGTTTTGCAATTGCGGCCATTTGCGCTGACTTCAATAATCCCTAATTCGCTGCCTTAAAGTCAGCAATGAACTCGACCTCGGTTACAGCGTCCTTTTTAATTCTAACAGAACTTCTTGTTACGTAACCATCACCGTCACTGTCTTCAACGTAAACTGTATAAGAACCAGTTTTTGTATTAGGAAAGTTACGATAGCTGCCAGAGTAGATGCTTGTATCAGCTTCCGCTACCTTGCTCCCACCATGCTCAATACTTACGTAAATAATTCGTACACTTGAATTGTTCGTCAGTTTGAGTATACCAAAGCCATCTTCCTCTGGCTGAAGATTACAACCGGACAGCATTACTCCGCCAAGAATTGCTAAAGAAAAAAACAGACTCCAGAAAAACCTTTTTTTCATACTGTTTTCCTCCTATTCGACTACTGCACGTATAAACGTACTGCGGCTGTTCGTTTTCATAAACTGCACCTCTGCTTCGCGTTCAGCTGCCCGTGGATCAGAAGCTTGCACTGTTATGGTGTCAGTTCTCTTGGTACCGCCTTGAGTCATATAAGTAACTTTGACAGAAAACAGCAGCTTGCCGTCAGGATTCGGACTGACGACAGACCGACCGGCAGACAGCGCTGAATCTGTGCTTATTGAGCTATTCGATAGGTATGACTCATCGACCTTTGCCGCTGCACGTATAAAAGTATTACGGCTGTTCGCTTTTATAAACTACGCCTCTGCTTCGCGTTCCGCTGCACGTGGATCGGAAGCGAAAACTGAGATGGAATCAGTCTTTTTAACGCCACCCTGCGTCATGTAAGTAACTTCCACAGTGAACGCTACTTTGTTTGTAGTGTCAGCAGCATCCTGTGCCCATATACTTCCCACAATCGAGACCAGCATTACCAATAAAAAACAGTTTCTTTTCATAAAAAATCTCCTCTGTACTCTTTCCCACTATCTTTTTTTGCAGTCAATACAGACAAGCTTTCCGAAGATAACGGTTTTAAGGAATCACTGAATAACGTCATTGAGACATATTCAGCGATTCCTTATTGTTTAGTAACTTATAAAAACATTCAAAATTACCAGTCTCCATCAGTGAAGATTATCGTCTTCACCCAACCCAGCCACTCAACGCTAATCTGAAACTCATCGGCAGCAGAGTTATAGCCAAATTCCTTTTCTCCATTTTCAAATGTAAGCAAAACACCAAAAAGGTACTTATCGTCTCCATCACTCTTAGTAAAACCGGATACCCTGTATACATTTGACATTTCATCGGGATATAAGTAGATCGTTTCACTTGCCAGTACCGGATCGCTTCTACTGGAACCGTTAATAAATTCAATTTTAGTAATAGCATTATTCCCGCCATCGTTTTCCACTCTGAACTCGAATGTATAACTGCCAAAATTTTCATCTGATATCATTTCACAGCCAACAACCATTATTCCGAAGACCAACACTATTCCCACTATTCCCAACAAATGTTTTTTAGCCATTATTTTTTCTCCTGTACGGGGGCTGCAATAAATCCTGGAGTACCAGCACCTCCTTTAAAAGGCTTACTATAATAGGTACAACCTGAAACTATTTTCTCAATGTTGTTATTGTTAGTTGATGTAAGTATCTTCACGTTTTCATCACCACTACGTGGACTGAGTATGACCCTAATCGCAAGATCGCCGGACTCCGGGGGAATCTTATATACACCGTGACCATTAAAAGACTCAAATTCGGTACCTATGGTTACACCCGTGTATATTTCCTCGCTCTCGACAGGCCTGGAACAGTAGTATGCAAGTCCGATATCTTCTTGAGACTTAGGTAAACTGAACACAGCCAAGCCATTTACTCCATTGATTCCTATTGAATTCTGAATAGAGGGGTTGTATTGAGTTATTCCAGCGATCTGGATAACGGCATTGGTGTTAACGGGATCGGTGAGGTTTTCAATAGCGGCAGTATCTGTCACTATAAATAGGTCAGTCAAATGAGTGACAGGGATAGAACCATTTTCATCTACGTCCGACCTTTCTACAGTAATATAGACAAGCCGTTCACCTTCGCCTCTGTTCTCTTCAAAGTAAGAAGGCGGGATATCTGTTATCTTTACTGGCGGCGGGATGACAACACACCCACTAAGAAATGCTGATAGTACCAGCAACTTGATGAACAATGTTTTATTCTGCTTCATAAAAACTCCTGTCAAAAGCCAACAAGAGAGAAGCCTATCAGGCTATTTCCTGTTGCCAATAATAAAACAGTGTCAGACACTATTTTTTTGCCTCAATATATAGATAGTTTCCTGTAGGGAAACTAAAATAATAATATGTTCCTATTAGTAAATTGTCAATACCCCACAGGCAATTATGATAAGGATTAGTACCTATAGAGTTATTAATGACAAGTCTTAAGAAGCTAATAGCTAATAACATAAAGGAACAGAGGCGTATCCTTGGTATCTCTCAGGCTGCCTTGGCGGAACGGGTGGATACATCAACCCATTATATTGCAATGATAGAATTGGAACGGAAAACACCATCCTTACCTATGCTGGAACGTATCGCGGTGGCTTTGCAAATTGACCCGCCGGAACTCTTTTCGATGCGATCGATCCCCACAAAATCCCTGAAAGAAATGCAGAAAGCTGTTTTATCTGATATTGAAAAGGCGGTAAACCAGGTTATATATCAGTATTTGAAAGCAATAGAAGATAGTACGGAAAAGCCAACAGAATATCCTGACAAACAATAAAGAAGTTTTCTTATTTTCAACAGAGAAATCCCGGTTTATTCTCTGTTGAATAAATCAGTATTTCTATATTATTCTAACAAGGTGAATATAGTCCTTTTTTCCGCCGAAGAGATTTCCCGTCCCCCATTCATTGGGGCCCTTTCTCTCCGGGATGAACGGGGCAGGCATATCTTAAAAATATTGCGTAAAAAATCCGGCGATACCTTCGGGGCCGGTATCATCGACGGTCCGATAGGAACCGCTGTTATCGAAGAGATCAGCGGCGACGCTATCCGGTTCCGGTTTATCCCGGAGCGGGAAAGTCCGCCCCTGTATCCGGTGTGCCTTCTTGTGGGTTTTCCCCGGCCGATCCAGCTCAAAAGGCTCCTGCGGGATGCGGCGAGTCTCGGGGTGTCCGGGATACGGCTGATGGGGACAGAGCTTGGAGAGAAGTCCTATATGGATTCGACCCTTGTGGAGCGGGGCGGCGCATATACGTCCCTTCTGGAGGGAACCGTGCAGTCCGGGACAACCAAGGTGCCTGCGCTGGAGCTCTACCGGAGCGTTGAGGAGTGCCTCGCTTCCGTAACGGGGCCGAACATGAAGCTGGTGATGGACAATGTCCGGCCCCGGTTCAGCCTGTCCCAGGATATATGTAAGGAAGCTGGGGCCGACAGCGGAGCTTCGCCGGTATATCTTGCGGTGGGAAGCGAGCGGGGCTGGACCGACAGGGAGCGGGAGCTCTTTGCCGCGGAGGGGTTTCTCTCCTGCGGGCTGGGCGGACGTATACTGAGAACGGAAACGGCGGTTACGGCGGCGGTTTCTATTCTGCTTGGCCGTATGGGGCTGATGTAACGAACAGGAGATACTATGAACCAGGATTCCGTGAAGGAGCTGCTCCTCAGGATCGAAAATACGGAACTTGATTTTTCCGTTGTGTTTACCGGAAAAAAGAGCAAAAAAGTAAATGGTCTTTACAAACCGGACAGCCGGGAGATTCTGCTGCACAACAGAAATTTCGATTCCGACAATCAGCTTATTTACACCGCCATCCATGAATACGCTCACCACCTGATAAATGAGTCTCAGGGCGAACGCTATACCGGCAGGGTGCATAATACCGATTTCTGGGCCCGATTCCACGGGCTCCTTGAAAAAGCCGAAGCCGATGGTATCTACTCGATTGGTCTCGATACCTCCCCGGAGCTGGCGAAATTGACTGAGGAGATCCGCAGCGAGTATCTTGAAGGGAACGGACGGGCAATGCAGCAGTTCGGCAGGCTGCTCGTGAAGGCCCAGCAGCTCTGCCTTGAGGCGGGGATCAGGTATGAGGACTACATAGACCGGGTGCTTAAAATTCCCCGCTCCTCCGCCAAGTCGGTCATCAAGGTCAGTTCAGTCGAGGTAAACCCTGCGGTGGGATATGACAATATGAAGATGCTTTCGGGGATATCCTCCGCCGAAAAACGGGCCGCCGCTGAGCAGCAGCTTGCTGCGGGGCACAGCCCCGATATGGTGAAGGTCTCGGCCCGCAGGAACCCGGAACCGGAAGACCCCCGGGAACGGCTCGAAAAGGAGAAGCGGCGGCTTGAAAAAACAATCTCCATGCTCACTTCCCGGCTCGAACAGGTGGAGCGTTCCCTTGGGGAGATGTAACCGGGTTCCGGGCGGGCGCAGAGGAATCCTTCTCCGTTTTGCTGCTGTGTTCCTCTGCGCCCTCTTCGCCGGCTCCTTTCCGGCGGCGTCACAGGCCGTACCCAAGGCTTCCGCTGTTCCCCCTCCGGTGATCACCGCTCCGGGAGGAGTAATGCCCCTGGCCCCCTTCAGTCAGGGTACAAAAAACGATACAAGCGGTACCGCCGTTTCCGGGGACAGAGCCGAGCAATTTGCTCAATTGAGCATTCCGCAAAATGCTCAGCAAACTGCTGAGCAAAATGCTCGGCAGTCCGAAAAACAGTCCCTTACTGCGGCGGCGATTGCCGCCATGGGGCTCGGAGGGGATACCCTCTTTTCCGGCGGAAATTCCGCCGGAGCTTCCGGCCTCCTTGGGAAGCTGCTGGGACAGAATACCCCCGGAACAACGGAGCTCGCCGGAACCGCCGACAGCGGGAACACCGCAGTGCTGCTTCAGGAGATACTCAAGAAACTGGATGATATCCAGAGGCAGCTGTCGGCCTCCGCGTCTTCCGCAGAACACGGAAACATGCCGGATTCCGGTTCCCCGGAAGACATCTCCTCCGCTGCTGCGGCTTCACAGGAGGGGGCGGGGCGGATGGTTCGGTTCAGGCTGGACGGTTATGACATGCTCACTGTCTGCCGGACCGTATATCTTTCCGCCCCTTCGGAGGAGGGTTTTCTCGTCACCGGCGACTGCGGATATTCCACCGGCGGAGCAGCCCAGGAGGAGACCTTCTATCTGCTCTTTAGGAAGACCGGGGCCGGAGCGTATGAGGTCGCGGTGGAACTCAGTCAGGAACCGGCAAATGAATCAACCTTTCTGTTCCGCTTCTCCGGGAATTCTCCCTATACCGCGGCGGAAGCGGGAAACACCGTGGTTCTGCGTTCCGTAAAACCAAATCAGCGTTCCGATATCGTGGTGGAATTGACCCCGTAAGAGGGTTCCCGATTCAAATCAGTTGTTCTGTATCTGTATAGTTCTAATGATATCAGCATTAACTGCCGATACTGGGAATGGGTGGAATTTCATGAAAGGTGCAATTTCGGATGAAAAACAGACTGATTTGGCTCTGCGTATTTATTATTGTCTTGCTGGTAGTCCTTGCCGTTTCCATACCCGCAGAGCGGGGAAGTTACAGCGCCTCCGCCTATTCTGATTTTTCGGAAAAACCTGCGGCTTTCCTGCCCATGTTTCCGGGCGCCCTCTCTTCGGCCTATGTCGATACTATGCTCTCCCGGGATTACCGCAGGATATACTATGTTCCCTCCTCTGAGGAACTGGAACCCGAGGTGATAAAGCCCGAAGAGCTGCTCCAGTCGGTGCTGCTGAATAATGATATTATCGCGTTTTATGGGCACCCCCGCTCCCCCCAGATGGGGATTATCGGTCAGTACTCCCTGGAGGAACTGGAACCGCTGCTGCTGGAATTTGCCGCGTCCTATGACAAGGCGAATGGTCTGCGGGGGGTCATACCCGCCCTGTACCTTATATACGGAACCTGCTGGCCTGAAGGTGAAATTGGCGTACTCTCTGATGCGGTGATAAAGAAGTATATTGAATACGCTGCGGAACGGGGATGGTATGTATTCCTGGACCACCAGATCGGAAAGTATCCCGTGGAAAAAGCGGTCAAGGCCCTCCTCCCGTATCTGAAATACGAGAATGTCCATCTCGCTCTTGACCCCGAATGGCGGACCACAAAACCGATGAAGGAGATCGGGTCTGTCACCGCCGCCGAGGTCAATATGGCCCAGAAGATGGTTGAAGAGTATATGGCGGAAAACAGTATTCCGGGACGGCGCTTTCTGGTGATCCACCAGTTCAAAGAGTGGATGATCCATAACCGCTCCCAGGTAAAAAGTAATTTCGATCGGATACAGCTTATCCTCTGCATGGACGGATTCGGGTCCCCCTCGCTGAAGAAAAACACCTATGCGTTCAATGCGCTGGCGACAAATATTCCGCTCAAATCGTTCAAACTTTTTTCAAAACCCGTGGCCGAAGGCGCGGGGTACGATATACCCATGATGACCCCTGATGAGGTGTTCGCCCTTGATCCCCGGCCCTATCTTATCATGATGCAATAGACCCGTTGTGTCATTTTACACTCCTATAAAAAGTCAACCAGAGATTGACCAAAATCATATATTTAAAAGCAAAGATTCCTCATGGAATCCGCAATTTGACCAGTTTTCTTGTCCAGCATCAATGTGCAGTCAAACTCT
>JAISVD010000152.1 GCA_031271875.1 Spirochaetaceae bacterium
AGCAGTATCTCATCGTCCATCTCCAGCGTGTTCACACCCTCTTTCTCGAAGATGATGCCGATACCCATTTTTTTGAGTTTTCGTACCCAGCCTATACTGTCAAGCGTATTCCTCGCAAAGCGGCTGACCGATTTGGTGATGATCAGATCGATGCTCCCGGCACGGCATTTTTGCATCATGCGGTTGAACTCCTTGCGCTTTTTGGTGGAGACACCCGAGAGCCCCTCATCGGGAAAGATACCCGCCAGTGCCCAGTCCGGGTTTTCTGTGATGATGTTTGTGTAATACTCGATCTGTGATTTATAGCTGTTCAGCTGTTCCTCACTATCGGTGGAAACCCGGCAGTAAGCAGCTACCCGCAGCTTTCTCCTGCGGATGTCCTGTCCGTGTCTTATCACCGTTGCAGGCATCTCTGTGACAATTTTACGCTGTAAATTCTGTGTCTGCATGATGTTTAACCTCCCGACTATGTTCCGTTATATTGGTATTGCTTCCGATGAGAGCGCCGCTGATCAGTCTGAGTGATATCTCGCCGTCTTCACCGATTTCAATCGAATCTGCAGCCTCACAAAAAAACTCACGGTCAAAAGCCGTGAGCGGTTCTGTTTCCTGCAGCCGTGCTTTCATGGCATCGGCCTTCTTTTTCAGGCAGTCTGTTTCACCCAGCGACTCATACTTCGCGGCGGCGCATGCAAAAGCCAGAGCTATTGCATGGTCCTCGTTCCAGTCCGTTTTACCCAGCTCCCGGTACAGTTCGCTTTGCATATGTTCGGATTTTAATGATAATGGAGCAGGAGCGGCCTGTATATCCAGCAGTGCGGGCTGCGCAATCAGCCTGTTCAGCAGTGCTGTGACATTCTGCTCAAGATCATGATCGGTGATTCTCAGCATGCCGCTGCATACGTCACTGCTGCAATGCCACCAGCGGATGCTGTTGCGAAATTCGGTTCTGACATGATACGCAGCGCCGCAGATACCGCAGATCAGCCTGCGTTTGACCTCTTTGACACAGTCTGGGTGCCTGCACCAGCTGTCCGTCTTGGATGTGCGCAGCCATGCAGCCAGCTCAAATACCTTCGGGGAGACAACTTCCGGCCAGTCGTCCGCCCCTGTATATCTGGCGTTTTCAAGGATACGCTTTATCATATGCTTGTTCCACGCCCCCGCATCCGCATGATAGCGAACGCCCCCTGCTGTCATCGCGTTTGCTATGGTTAGGTAGCTGTCTCCGCTGATATATCTGTCAAACATCTGCCGCACAGCTTCCGCTTCACCGGGGCAGGGCATGACGATGCCGTTTTCTATGCGGTATCCGAACGGGATTTGCCTTTTTCTGGCCATTCATCTCACCGCCCTTTCGGTCTTTTCCGTGATTTCCAGTCCGCAGCGCAGCCGAAACCGTATTTTATCTTCTGTCATGATGGTTGCGCGCTCAGCGATTTCTGCAAAGCCTCCGCTGTCCGGATCACCGTCCTCCAGCGCGGCAATCAGATCGTCCACCGCTAGCGAATACCTTGTGCCATCTTCATCCATCAGCCGGGCTTTTTCCCGCCTGGCTGCCGTTATCTTTGCATCCAGAGCGCTTCTTTGAGAAATAAAAAGAGCAGGTTCCAGATACCCTTTGCTTTTCAGCTTTTCAAGTACATGGACCTGCTCCGCAAGTGAGATCAGTTCCTTATTCACTTCTGTAAACGTTGTGTCACTTTTCAGCCTCCGTTCCTCTGCCAGTTTCAGATGCTCTGAGAGAGGAATCAGGATTTTATCCTTGTGACGGATCAGCTTCTCCCTCATCCTTTCGAACGCCGATAGTATTGCGGCTTCAGGAACCTGCCGCACCGGACATATATTCCCGCCTTTCGTATCATGTACCCTGCATACCCAATAAGCGATTCCTCTTATTGTTTTTCTCCTGCAAAGGGAGCCGCATTCGCAGTATACTGCCTTTTTCAGCAGGTTTTTCACGTCAGGGGCATTGTTCCCGAACTGCTTCTGCCTTTGTGCGATCAGACGCTGAACAGCGTCAAAGTCTTCATGGCTGATGATCGGCGGATGGCTGTACTGAACATAGTAACTTTCCTTCTCGCCGTTATTTTTCATCTTTCGAAACGGGAGGGAGTCAGTTGTGTAGCTTTTCTGCCAGACTGCGTCCCCTGTATAGGTAATATTAGTGAGGATATAACAAACCGTCCGCAGATGCCATCTGTCCAGCCTTCCCTTCCGTCTCTCAGCTTGGTTCTCTTTTAGGATGTTTTCGCGTTCAAGCATATTGACGATATCGCGTTTGCCCTGCCCTGCGAGGAAAGCCGCAAAAATACGTTTTACCACTTCAGCTTCAGCCGGCTCAATCTCCATTGTCCGCTCTTTTGAGTTGAGGCGGTAGCCGTAGGGGACAGAAGGCTGCAGAAAGTCCCCTGTTTTCATCTTCATCCGTATCCCGCGCCGCGTGTTCTGTGAAATGGATATGGATTCCTGCTGTGCCTTTCCCGCATGCATAGCCAGAAGCATCTCGCTGCCCATTTTCGCAGTATCGATTTTTTCTTGCTCGAACAGAACCGAAACGCCGCATTTCTTAAGTTCATGGATTGCCGCGATGCAGTCGGTGAGATTGCGGGCGAATCGAGATACTGATTTGACAAGGATCCGGTCAATCTTCCCTTTGCGGCAGTCCGCCATCATTCTCTGGAAATCGGCCCGTTTGCCGGCGTCAAGTCCGCTCAGCGCTTCGTCGGCGTAGACATCCACGTATTCCCAATCAGGGTTTTCTTTAATCACGGCAGCATAGTGGCGCACCTGCGAGCTGTAGCTGTGCAGCTGATCCTCGCTTCCTGATGATACCCTGGCATATGCCGCTACTTTGATTCTGTCATCGGTTGCATCGGCCGGCGCGATGGCTGCTATCTCCCGCATGCCGTTTGAAACTGGCGCGGTTCGTTTGATATTGAGTATTGCTGTTCCCATGTGCTGGTCCTCCTTTCAAGCGACAACACTACCATATCTTCCTGTCAATAGCTATATCTATAATGGGCAACATGAAAGTTTTTTTTCGCGTACTTTTATATCTCCGCGAGCGTTGGCGCAAGGCGTCCGGCCAGTTCTGCGCGGGCGGCTTCAAACTGTGCTTCATTCCAGCTGAGCTGCTCCGCCAGACGCGCGAGGACGCTGAGCCCCACAAGGTATCCCGCGTTACGCCGTGTCTGCTCATGCATAACCCATGCCCTCCCGTTGCGGCGTTCCCGGTCTTGGGATGCTCGCAGGTCTAGATTCCACGTCACTTGCCTCTTCCGGTTTTTGTGTTACCTGTAACCTATCCAAACTGGAAAGCATTTCGGAGTTCAACATACCTTCAAGCGGGGAGTAAACCTCAATACCTATTTCACCCAGCCGCCTGATCAAAGCGCCGGCTGCATTCTGATCCCTGCTCAGCCTGCCGGTATTTTGGATCAGCAGGGCATCAAACCTGCCGTGCAGTGCGGCAGCGGCCAGCCTCGCGAGGCCAGGCCTGTCCATATCCGCGGCGCAGCCCAGGTCAGAAGAAGTTCCCGCGATTGAAAATCCCATCTGCCCAGCGTAATCATATAATTCTTTTTCCTGGCTTTTCAGGACGCCGTGGGTATCCTCCGGCGCGTCAATGCGCGTATAGATCCACGCCCGTTTACTTATATCCGCCATAAAACACAGTCCTTTCTCACAGCTTAAACCAAAGGCCGCCGGTTCCGTCGTGCCTTTGCTTATATACGATTTTCGGGTCTTTATCATCGGCCCGCACACAAAAAGCAACGTAGCCTGATGTGCCGGATCCGGCCTCAATCAGACCTGAAAGTTCAGGAGACGGCGGTACAACAAAAGCATGGTCATATTGCGCATCGCCGGATGAAAAGCAGTCAAAATCAGTGGGGCTGACATATATGGTTCTGCCGCCTGATATGCTTTCGGCAGTTACCGATACTTTTGCAAGAATATATTCATACCCCTTATCAGGTTTTGCGTTGTACTCGCTCGCATGCCGGATGATTTTCCATGCATCCTCGCCGCGGATCACTTCTGTCACATTAACAGTTGCTGTGTATTCATCCAGAGTATTTTTAACAGTAATCGTCTGCGCAGTATTCAGGGGCGCCGGATTTTCTCTTGAAAAAATCGATTTCGCAGGCACATCCGGCCTATCGGGCTGGTTTGATGCTCCCACCTCTCCGATTTCAACACGTCGCAGCTCGGTATTCCAGATGACAGGCACATCAAGAGCATCGCCTATCGCTTTTAGCGGCAGATAGGTGCTGCCGCCGATCACCACAGGCGGACGCTCAGATTTCCATTCCTGCCCGTTCAGATATATGGGATAATTCGCTTCCAGCGCCTGCATCTCCGCAGCCGTTACGAGCCCTGGGGCTGCTGTAAAGACAACGCTGGCTATAAAACCGACTAATTGGTTGATGATTCTTTTTCTCATGCTCATTCGCTCCTTCGTTTTTACTTAAAATCCGGCGCTAGACCGAGGCTGACTTCGATTGCACTGTCAACAGCCGCCATATCAGCCTCTGACATCTTCCCGAGATATTCCTGCAGACGCGACCGGTCGATGGCGCGCACCTGCTCCAGCAGCACAATCGAGTCTTTGTACAGCCCTTTCACCTCGCCGCAGACCGGCACATGTGTCGGAAGGCGGTGCTTTGTCATGCGGCTTGTTATGGCCGCCACGATTACAATAGGGCCATGGCGGTTGCCCAGGTTATTGCTGACAATAAGCACAGGTCGTGCGCCGCCCTGTTCAGAGCCTACGGCGGGGTCAAGGCCGGCGTAATAAATATCGCCGCGCCTGATCTCTCTTAATTGATCACTCATTTTTCTTCTCCCCCTGGTCTATAAGTAAAAGCAGGGCCGCTTCTTTGACCGGCATGGCGTCAGGCGCCAAAGCCGGGATCAGCCCTGCTGTTTTGGCCTCATACTGTTTGCCGCTTTTTCAAACAACAGCCAATATGAGTATTCAATCTTGATTTGTTTTTCTGTTTTTCTTCGCTTCTATTCGACACTACTTCCC
>JAISVD010000155.1 GCA_031271875.1 Spirochaetaceae bacterium
TTAACGGGCGGATGGGGAAGGGGGGGATGGTTCACCTGATGAGCCCCGCCACCGCCGCCGCCACCGCCATAACCGGAAAAATTACCAATTCGACACTTTTTGATGGAGCTGCGGAATAAATTCCGCCCCAATTAACGGAAGAAATTAGAGGAGTAAGAAATGAAACAATTCGGTGGAAAGGTGCTTTTTCTCGACCGGTCTGATATAAACACCGATGAAATCATTCCGGCAAAATACCTGACGGAAATAACGAAATCCGCCCTCAAACCCTATCTCCTGGAGGATATCAAACTTGAAGGGTTTGACCCCAGGACCGATATAGCGGGTAAAAGGGTTATCATCACCCGGGACAACTTCGGCTGCGGCTCCTCCAGGGAACACGCCCCCTGGGCCCTCGAAGTAAACGACATCAACGCCGTGATAGCGGTCAGTTTTGCCCGGATATTCCGCCAGAATATGTACAATTGCGGACTCCTTGCCATAAACATGGACAAAAATTCTGTCGATGATATGTTCAAAACTTTCTCCATGAAAGACACGGAAGTGAAAATCCTGCTCAACAGCGAACCGGGTATGGGAAAGGTAAAGCTCATCTCCGGAAGCCTTTCCAAAAGCTATTCCTTCCGGCTTGATGGTTTTGACAAGGCTCTTATCGAGTCCGAAGGATGGGTCGGTTATGCGGACGGCAAGTATTGATGCTGCTTTTCATTTCTGTTGAACGTTGACAGATTAACCTATTTCAGATTAACTAATTCCCTTGACTAAAAAGTCATGCTTTGCTATTCTGAATAGTAATATTAGATTGGGGGTTTTCCTTTGGCAGCAAAAAGCTCATCTGCAGAAAAAAGACATAAACAAAGCGAAGTTCGCCGTCTGCGTAATAAAGCGGCAAAAAGTTCAGTTCGTACCAGTGCAAAGAAATACGTTGCGGCGGTCCATGCAAAGGACGCTGCCGAATCAGAAGCGCGTCTCCGCCAGCTGGTAAAAGAGCTGGATACCGCTGCGGGCAAGGGGATTCTCACAAAGAACGCCGCAGCCCGCAAGAAATCCCGGATGATGAAGCTGTATAACATTTCATTCGCCGGGTAAAACAAACCCGTAGGGCTTCCTGTTGACCGCTTCCGGATTCAGCAGCGCCTGCTTTGCGGCGGATAAAAGACCGTTTCATCCGGTTCTCTGAAAATATGCAGTTTATGTTAAACCGGAGGACAGAGTACAACCTGAGATATTTTTCAGGTTGTACTCTGTCATTCTGCCTGGAATTATAGTCCCGTCAGGGAATTGTTCCGGGTGTACAATGTCTCTGTTCCAGATATGTTGTGCACCTCAGGTACAGAAATAATACTCATTCTGAGGGTGTCATGGCAGTCAAAAAGGTGACAAAAAACGATATTGTGGAAGCAATCGCGGCCAGCGCCGATATTGACCAGAAAGATATCAAACGCGTCATTGACAGTTTTCTTGAACAGGTTAAAAAGTCTCTTACCGAAAATGCCGTTATAGAACTGCGCGGATTTGGTACATTTGAGGTCAGGGTCCGTAAAGGCAGACAGAAGGCGCGGAATCCCCGGACAGGGGATATTGTTTCTGTCAAATCTCATGGCGTAGCTCTGTTCAGAGCCGGACAGGAGCTCAAAAAGGCTGTATGGGAGATAACAGCAATGGAGGCGGACGGAACTGCTAATGACGCGTAAAACTCCCTCCGGAGAAACCGTAAACAGGAGCGCTGAGTCCTCCGGGACGCGGAAAATCCGTGATTTTCTGACCGACATCGGACTTCTCGCTCTGGGTATAATACTGTTTACACTTCCTCAGCCTAATCTGCTCTCTGTGAGGGCTCTCCCCTTTCTCGCGTATTTCGCCTGTATTCCGGTATTTATCCTCGTCCGCCGTGTGTCCTGGAAGACGGTGTGGCTGTACGGCATACTGTACGGAGTGGGAGCATACTGTTTTTTTACATCATGGCTGGCAACCTATCATCCCATGGGTCTCCTTCTTATCGCCTTTCTGTATGGTTTTCAGCTCATGATCGCATTTCCGCTCCTCAAGGGCGCTGCGGCGCTTTTCCCCCGGTATGGCTGGCTTGTCCAGTGGCTGGTGTGGTGCGGGTATGAATATGTCAAAACCCTCGGATTTGCCGGGTTCAATTACGGGCTGCTGGGATACTCCCAGTGGCGGTATCTCCCGATTATACAGATCGCTTCGGTTACCGGAATCTGGGGGGTGAGCGCCCTTGTGGCCTGGCCCTCCGGATGGTTCGCCGGGGGACTTTCTCAGGGGTTCAGAGCTTTTCCCTCCTGGGCAAGGAAGCATCTGACAAGCGCTGTTGTGTGGTGCGCCGTTTTCGTGGGGGTTCTTGTGTTCGGTTTTCTCTCTCCGGTGGATTACTCAGGAGACTCAGGATTCACCGTGGCGCTGATACAGAACAATACCGATCCCTGGCAGGCAAATGGGGTCACCGAATACCGACGGGACCTTGCCTCACTCATGCGCCTTTCCGATGAGGCCCTCGCTTCCCGTGACGATATAGATCTGGTTGTCTGGCCTGAAACAGCCTTTGTTCCCCGTATCGAGTGGCACTACAGGTATCGCACAAACCGGGAGTATTACGAACTTGTGGAGCAGCTCCTGCACTACCTCGATTCCGCTCCGATTCCCTTTGTCCTCGGCAACGATGACGGACTGATGGGGTATGACGCCTACGGAGAGTATGGAGCCATCGACTATAACGCCGTACTGCTGTTCAAGCCCGGTGAGAACGTCATTCCCCCGGCTCCGGAGCGGTATCGCAAGATGCACCTTGTGCCCTTCACCGAATCCTTCCCCTACAAAAAACAGTTCCCCTGGTTGTATCAGATGCTCCTCGACGCGGATACCCATCTGTGGGAGATAGGGCATGATCCTGAGGTATTTACCGTGGGAGACCTTTCGTTTTCATCCCCCATCTGTTTTGAGGACACCTTCGGGTATATCGCCCGGCGATTCGTGAACAACGGAGCCCAGGCGATTATCAACATTTCCAACGATGCCTGGTCAAAGAGCCTTGCCTGCCAGTATCAGCACCTCTCAATGGCGGTCTACCGCTCTGTAGAAAACCGCATTCCCTCTGTCCGGGCAACCGCTTCCGGTCAGACATCAATAGTTGACCCGAACGGCAGGGTGGTTACGATGGCGGAACCTTTTACGGAAACATGGCTCACCGGAACAATACCTGTACGGAATATGAATAGAAAAACAGTATATACTAGATATGGAGACTTTTTGGGTATATCTTTTACTCTTGGTTCAGTTATAATTTTAATTACAGCTGGTTTGATACGTGGAATCAGGAATAAAGAAAAGAAAGGATTCCCTTCTGCCTCCAGGTAGAAGGAAATCGGCAGGTTTTCCGACAGGGACCTGCAATTATTCCGCCATCCCTCCGAACCTCCGGTCCGGGGGGCGTATTTAGAAGGAAGGGTATATGTATGTTTAGCCAGAACAGAATTCTTATTGTAGACGATGAGCAGATCAATCTTGAGCTTTTTGAGTTGATGCTCTCCAGGCTGGGTTTTGTTGTTGAAAAAGCGGAAAACGGACAGGAAGCGCTGGAAAAGGTAAAGGAATTCGGGCCCGATCTTATCATCCTCGATAATGTTATGCCTGTCATGACCGGCTGGGAATTCACCCAGGTGCTCAAAGAATCCGAAAGTTATGCCCGCTGGCGGGATATCCCGGTAATTATGTTTTCCGCAATAAATGACGCCCCCAACAAGGTACTTGGTTTTGAGCTTGGAATTGACGATTATATTACCAAACCGTTTAATTTCTCTGAAATCCTGGCCAGGATCAGGACGGTGCTGAAAAACAGGGAGCTTATCGCCCAGCTCAAAAAGCGTGAGGCCCGCCTTGAGGTGGAGTACAAGGTGAACGCCTGCCTCCTCCGGCATATTGACGAAGCTGCGGTTCTGCTTCAAAATATATACGACTCCACCGATATGATCGCCTTAGAGGAGCTTCGGAAAAATATTTCCGGCTGTCTTGAGTACTATAATGCGCTCAAAGCCGAGGTTGTCCTTCTGGAAGAGGAGGGCCGGAGGCTGAAAAGTAAAGAGATAGAGGTGGATTCACTTGCGCGAGAACTGCGGAGTGTTTATAATACCTGAAAGCAGTTTCATTTACGAAACACAGGATACTGATAAAACATTCCGGCAACGGACGAAAATGGTGGGATCATATGGCTCGCGGATATGAAAAGGAAAAGGAAAAAAATACTACCGTATTCGGCAGGGAAACGGTGTTTCAGGGAGTTCTTGAATTTACCGACAATCTGGTTATTACGGGACATTTTGAGGGTACTATACATGCCCGGGGGGCGCTGGTAATCGTGAAATCTGCGGTCTGCAAGGTAGATCAGATACAGGCGGCCTCCATAACAATAGAGGGGAAGGTTACCGGTAATCTGGAAGCAACGGACCGGGTTGAGATGAAAAGCGGGAGTGAAATCCATGGAAACGTGGTC
>JAISVD010000009.1 GCA_031271875.1 Spirochaetaceae bacterium
AAGCCGCTCCCATGCTGCGGTATACGCTTGAACAGATACGGTCGATGGCAGCAACCATGCCGTCCGAAATGGATGCCATACCGGACGGAACAGAGGATCCTGGCATTGAATCAACGACCTCACCCTGAAGGGCGGGGTATTAAACCCCGCAGCACGAATAAAACAAGGCTTGCGCCCTGTATCCTGAGGCCGGAGGTGTGTCCGTTATAATGACAGATGATGACCTCCCGTCTGAACTGCTGCTGCCGCTGATAATTGCGGTGGCGGTACTCATTCTGCTTTCGATGTGCTTTTCCGCGTCTGAAGCCGCTTTTTTATCCGTAAACAAATTGAGGATACGGTTCCTCCGTTCCCGAAAGGATAAAAAAGCGGAGCGCGTCGGAAAGCTCCTCGAAAAAAAAGAAGCGCTTCTTAATACGCTTCTGATAGGAAACAACATTGTCAACATTACTGTTTCATCAATTCTGACATCCCTGGCGCTTGCCTTTTTCGGAAGCAGCGGTGTCGGGATAGCCACAATAGCCGCAACCGTAGTGCTGCTTATTTTCGGGGAGATCACCCCCAAGACCATAGCTGTCTCCCGGCCCGAACCCACGGCTTTTCTTTTCGTCCCCCTTATTTCACTCTTTGTCCGTGTGTTCAGCCCCGTAGTACGGATATTTACCTTTATTTCAACAGCGATTGCCCGTCTTTTCGGTATAAAACCTGCGGAAAAACAGGTCTCCTTTACGGAGGAGGATATCAAGACCATGATCGATGTCGGCGAAGAGGAAGGTGTGCTGGAGAGCGGTGAAAAGGATATGCTCCATCAGGTTTTCAAATTCACCGACCTGAGCGCCAGAGAGATCATGATTCCCAGAACCGCTATCTCCGCTGTTTCCCTTGACGCAGGATGGGATGAGGTTCTTGAACTTTCCCGCTCCTCCCTTTTTTCCCGCTTTCCCGTATACGGCCGGGACATCGACGATATCAAAGGTATCTTCTATATAAAAGATTTTCTCTTCTATGAGGGAACCCCTGAGGATTTTTCCGTAAAAAAACTGCTGAGGCCGCCCCTTTTCATCCTTGAAAACAGGACGATCTTTTCCATTGAGCGGCAGTTTCGGGAGAGTGACTATAACATGGCCATTGTGGTTGATGAATATTCGGGAACCGCGGGCATTATCACGATGGAGGACCTGGCACAGGAGATCTTCGGCGGAATCGGCGATGAATACGACGATCCCGAGCACAATCCCATCCATAAAATCAGCGAGGATGAGAGGATTATTCCCGGCACAACCCGGCTCGTGGACCTTTCAGATGAGCTCGGGATCACGCTTGATTCGGAATTTTATGATACCATAGCGGGCTATATCTCCGAAAGAACCGGTGAAGTTCCCGTAGCCGGGGCATATATCGATGAGGGGGATTTTCGGTTTACCGCCGAAGAGGTAACCGACCGCAGCATTGTCTCCGTGAGGGTAAGCCGTTCCGGGGAACGCCGTTCTGACGAACGGAACCGCGAACCGGAGGATGCCCCGTGATGAGTATCATTTTTGCTGTCTGTACCCTCATACTGCTGGTCGTTCTTTCAGCTTTTTTCTCCGCCGCCGAAACAGCCTTTGTATCTCTTTCCCGGCTGAAAATACATCAGATGGCAAAGGAGAAGATGCCCCATATCCGGGATATCATAAAGCTTACCTCCAACAGCAGCAGGATGCTTACAACCATTCTGATAGGCAACAATCTGGTAAACAACTTCGCTTCATCCCTCGCGACGGCCCTTGCCATATCCCTGTTCGGACACTCAGGCGTAGGAATAGCCACCGGAGTAATGACTCTGGTTATCATCATCTTCGGAGAGATCGTTCCCAAGACTATCGCCTCCCGCCGGGGTGAACCAATCGCCTCCGGGTCCGCCCATCTGCTGCTGATCCTTCAAACCATCATGTTTCCCTTTGTGTGGTTTTTTTCAACAATCACCAAAGGCATTACCTGGACGGTGGGACGTATCTGGAAGCAGAACGCGCCGCTGGTTACCGAGGAGGAACTGAAAACCATGATAGATGTGGGCAGCCAGGAGGGCACTCTGGAGACCGGTGAGCGGGATATGCTTCACCGTGTTTTTGCCTTTACCGATCTGCGTGTCCGGGAGATCATGCGATCCAGGACGCTTATCTGTGCTGTTTCAGCCGATGCGGGGTATCAGGAAGCGGTGGAGAGGTTCAAAGCCTGCGGATATTCACGTTTGCCCGTCTATAATGGCACGATAGATGACATTACAGGAATTGTGCATTACAAGGACCTGCTCTTTTTTCAGGGAGACCGCAGTAGTTTTACCGTCAGACAGGCCGCCAGGGAGGCTCTTTTCGTTCCGGGCAGCAAAACCGGCGTTTCCCTGCTGCATACCTTCCGCACAACCCGGCAGAACCTCGCAATCGTGGTGAATGAACACGGCTCCAACGCAGGCATTGTTTCCATGGATGATATACTCAAGGCTGTTTTCGGGAGGATCACCGATGAATATAATAAAAGCGATCTCGCCCCCGAGGAGCGTATAGAGATACTTTCGGGCAGGGAATTCCTGGTCGCCGGAAACATCCCGCTTCAGGATGTTAACGCCATATTCAGCCTAAACCTTGAATCCGAGTTTTACCAGACCCTTGGAGGCTGGCTCCTGGAATCCTTTGATTCCCTCCCCTCCGAAGGGGACGCTCTCTACCGTTATAATGTCCGTTTTATCGTGGAAGAGCAGACCTCCCGCCGGATACAGCTTGTACGGCTCCTGTTTGATTATAATGTGAGTAAGTAATACGAAAAACGCCGCTGTCTGTTCAGTTCAGCAAAGCTCAACTCTGTCCCTGTTCAGTCAAATATGATGAGAAAATGGGATTATTTAATGGTTTTTTAATAAAGAGAGGAACCATGAAGTTGACTCTATGCAGAGTGGGGAAAAAAATATTATACTTATTATTATGGAATACTTTTCAAATATAATAGAGTACTATGATGAATTGTTGCCGATTCAGGAGGATCAGGGAGCCTTTTTCACGAAAAGAGCTATGATGTATGAACAACCATGCAAGCTTTTGCGTATCGGATGCGGTACAGCCACCTTTGAACATACGCTGGCAAAGCTCGGGTATGATGTTACCGGAATCGATACTTCCAGGGAACTGCTGGAAACAGCTTTCCGCAGGAAAAAGGAACCTTCCTCTATCAGGTTTTTTCAGATGTCAACCCTTGAGATTACCCATTTTCTCAAGCAGGGTTTTTATAATGTCATTTCATGCCTGAATGATAATATGATATTCATCAGGGACAAAACGCTGATGCGTAAATTCTTCCATGATTGCAAAAAACTGCTCGTTCCCGGAGGAACTCTTATTCTGCAGCTCCTCAACTACCAGCGTTACCTTGTTGAGCCGGCGGTCAAGCTTCCCTCACGGAAATCCATCAGAGTAACCCTTTCCCGCAGGATGTGGAGAGACGATGACGGCATGTATTTCATCCAGTATGATCTCGAAAACGGGACGGGACGGATAATTCCGGTCATTCAGGATGTGGAAATATATCCGATACGGAAGGATGAAATTGCCGCGTTTGCCGCCGAAGCGGGTTTCGGAAAGACGGAGTTTTTTGCCGATTTTACCGGGAAACCCTTTAGTCCCGACGGCAGCAACCTTGTGTGCGCTCTGACCGCAGATTGACCGCAGCGCGGAACGTTCCGCCGTTTTCCTGATATATAATCCGAAGGAACTTCCCTTGCTCCGGTCAGCCGGAAAAAGCGTCCGGGGCGGGTTTATGTACGCTATACATGATGCCCCGGACGGACGGTGCGTCCTCTTCCCGGAGGCCACCGGAGTGTGGTGGTCTCCGGTGGGATTTCTTCTTTATATATGGTGAAGATGGAACCGGTAATAGTTCCTAAACAGCAGCGAGAATGGCGGGGATTTGATAAAAAAACCTGTCAATGTACGGAGACAGCTTCCTTCTTCAGC
>JAISVD010000046.1 GCA_031271875.1 Spirochaetaceae bacterium
TCTTGAACCGGTAACCCTCTCGTCCACCGAAGGATCGGCAGTCTACCGCCGCTCCCTCTGTTTTGTCCTGGCCGCGGCGGCGCACAGGCTTTTTCCGGGAAAACGGCTCCTGGTGGGGCACAGCCTCGGTTACGGCTATTACTACACCCTCAATACGGAGGCACGGGTAAACGCGGCGGACATCACGGCTCTGAAGGAGGAGATGCTCAGGATAATCGAGGCGGATTCGGTGATCAGCCAGAAAATGATATCTTATAAGGAAGCGATTGTCCTGTTTGATTCCCTCAACCAGCCGGAAACCCGCAAGCAGCTCAACTTCATCTGCCCCCCCTATATCATGGTCAATACAATAGATGATTTTTCCGATCTCTATTTCGCGCCCCTGGCTCCGTCGGCGGGGCTCCTCGGCGTCTTTGAGCTCAAACTCTACGGGGACGGTTTTCTGCTCCGGTTCCCTCCGACGGCGCACTATGACCGGCTGAACGAATTCGAGGATATGCCCCAGCTTTTTTCGGTATATGAGCGGTACAAGCGGTGGGGAAAAACCCTGAAGGTGACCTCCGCGGCGGACCTGAACGAACTGATCAGTCAGAACAGGATAAAGGATTTTATCGATATTACCGAAACCCTCCAGAACAAAAACATCGCCGATGTGGCCGACCGTATCCGGGAACGGACGGAGGTACGAATGGTGCTGATCGCCGGGCCGTCCAGCTCCGGCAAGACAACCGCCTCGAAAAAGCTTTCCATGCAGCTGATGGTTCTCGGGTTCAGACCCAAGATAATCGAACTCGACACCTACTATATCGGACGGGATCTGACCCCCAGAGACGAAAACGGTGAATACGATTATGAGTGCCTGGAGGCTCTCGACGTAAAACAGCTCAACAGCGACCTGGTGGACCTTTTTGCAGGTCTTGAGATACAACTGCCCTCCTATGATTTCAGGGACGGCAGGCGTTTCTATACGGGAAAGACGATGCGCTTTGAGGAGGGGGATATCCTCATCCTTGAGGGTATCCACGGCCTCAACGACAAACTCACCCCCCTTATAGCGCCGGAAAAGAAATTCAAGATATACCTGTCCGCACTGACCCAGCTCAATCTGGACGATCACAACCGTATTCCCACCAGCGATAACAGGCTCATACGCAGGATCGTGCGTGATTCACAGTTCAGAGGGAAAACCGCCTGCGACACCATCGGCATGTGGCCCAGCGTACAGCGGGGAGAGCGGCTTCACATCTTTCCCTTCCAGAACAACGCCGACGCGATGCTCAACTCCGCCCTCGATTATGAACTGTCCATACTGAAGGTCTACGCAGACCCGCTGCTGCGGGCTGTGTCTCCGTTTATGAAGGAGTATTCGGAAGCTTCCCGGCTGCTGCGGTTCCTGAACAACTTCTCCCCGGTACCGGCGGATTGTGTTCCGGGACAGTCTCTGCTGCGGGAATTCATCGGCGGAAGCGAATTCAAATACTGACATTGAGTACACGCTGCATGTATGCTCGATGTATCATCACTGTTCACTTAGTCTTTTTTTTGGAGGTTTTAAGAGAATATGAAAAAGACAGCATTTGTAATACCGCTTCTGGCGGTACTGGTATTGGGTCGGTCCGCTCAGGAGATACTGCCGGGTAGTCTGTATAATACAAAGAATGTTGAAAAATCCTTTACGGAAAAGAACTACTACGAGATGCCCGGTTCTTTCATAAAAAAGGGAAAGATACCCCTCAACAGCACCTACATACTGTTCGTATCGAACAAACAGTATTACGGTACTATATATGAAGTAAATGAGGCGGGACAGACGGCGGTCAAATTCAACGCCTTTGATCGGGAGGTCTTTGAAGTGTTCTCGGCAGAACCTCACCCGTGTCCGGTGATCGTGCTCTTTCCGTCAAAACCGGCTATCCTCGATACGGAGATAACAGTCAGGGGAGTAATTCTCGCTACATACCTTGGTATGTCAGGGGATATGCCGGTTTTTCAGTTTTCCGAAGGGGCGTTCCACAGGACCGTTCACGAGATGTATTCCGGTAATTCGGCGAAAGACAGTTCCGCTGCGGAAGCGATAGATATCAAATCCTTCAATAATATAGATTCCCTCAGATATTCCGATTCCCTGTAGGAAATCGCAGAGACGCCCTTCCAATGAAAAGGCATGAACAATGACAAGAGGACAGAACCCAAAAAATCGTAAAAATAATTCAATCAGAAGAAAACTGTTGTTCACAATGGTTTTGTCCTTTCTTTTCATGTTCATTCTTATCTACCTGTTGTTTTTCTTCAGTATCCGCATACAGCATTTCGATATGTACGGCAGTTCCAAAGGGATACCGGGGATTATCGCTGTTATCGCCCTCTCCTGCATTATTGTATTGTACATAAATCTGCGGCAGCTCAACAAAACCGTGGTTGAACCCCTGAGCGCACTTGCGGAGGAGATCAACAGGATCGATACGAATACGGTTTCCGCATCCCTGAACGGCGGAAACCGCGGCGACGAGTTAAACAATATGGCCGAGGCGGTCAATAATATGCTTC
>JAISVD010000054.1 GCA_031271875.1 Spirochaetaceae bacterium
TTCTCAGGATATGTATGTTATAATCATCATGCAGCCCACAGTCAGCAAGGGACAGGGATACCTTAAACAGGGGAAAACCCTCTGGTTTTACGATCCAGAAAGCCGTCGTTTTAACACTACCAGCAGCCAGGACCGGTTCCAGAATACCAATGCCCGGAACTCCGATTTTACCCGGTCAACCCTCGCGGAGGATTACAGAATTACCGGCGGAGAAGGCGAAATCCTTGGCCGCTTTAAATGCCGTGTTTTGACCCTGGAGGGATTAACCGATGAACTCACCTATCCGAAGATGAAAATATGGATCAGTGAGGACGGCCTCGTCCGCAAAACAGAAAATTACAGCCTGTCCGGACAATTGCTTCGGACATCGGCATTTCCCGATTACCATCAGATCGGAAGCCGTTTTGTCCCCCGCAGGATCCTTTTTGTGGATGCCCTCAGGGGTGCAGTTATTAATGGAGAATTCGTAAACGAAAAAACCCAAATCACAATCTCCAAGCCGTCTTTTGAAAAAGTTCCCGATTCCGTGTATTCCAAAACCTTCCTCGAAACGGTTAACCGCTGATGTTCCGCTCCAGGGTACTGTTTTTTCTTTTCTCTTTTCTCTGTACTGGTTTTGTCTTATTTTCCCAGGAAGCGGGAGCGGAACTTTTTGATTTTGATATGGATTCCCTCTTTGAGGAACCATTGGCCATTCCTGAAAAGGATATTCCGTCGGCGGATGCTGCTCCTTCTGCACCGGCAGATACAGGCGGAACCCGTACCAATTTCCGTCCCCGGGGATTTTCAATCGATGCTTCATACATCTTTAACGGCGGGTTCTCACCGGGCCTGTCGGAAGTACCCTGGGCAGGAGGGGCACGGGAGCCTCAATATTCCACTGTTCTCGGCGTTGAGGCAACTGCGGCTGTGGCTCTGGACTTTCAAATCTCGAATTCCATGCGGGTCATGCAGAAAACAGGTTTTTCCTTTCCGTCCCTGAATCTGGAAGTCAAGGAATTTTACCTGGATTATAATTTTGCGGAAAGGGTATTTGCCAGAGCGGGCAAGTATATTGTAAACTGGGGAATCTCGCGGAATTATGAATTTGCCAACCTTCTTGTCCGTATCCCGTCGGAGATTACCAGTGCCGGTGATCCCTACATATTAAAACTTGATATCCCTATCGGCATAGGCGGATTCCAGCTTATTGCCCTGACCAGGCCGGGTTTTATGAATTACGACGGAAACAGTGATCCCAGTGTGAAGGAAATAGGTTACGGCGCAAAATACAATCTGGCATTCCGGTACGCCGATGTTGATTTCAGTGTTTTCTATCATGATCTCTTGCCCCTATACGGGGCGCTTTCCGTAAAAAGCACTCTTTTCGATAAGACTGAAGTGTATGCCGAAGGGTTGTTTTCTATTTCACATAAAACCTGGGACAATATCCGGCTGTCTGGTAATGTTGGATTTGTACAGGATTTTTTCGGGGATAAGTTTACCGTAAATGCTGAGTTCTTCTACAATGGTGAAAATAACGCTCTCTGGTATCAGCCGGAAAATGACATCCGGGATGCCGAGGTTTCGAATCTGATAGACGGAATCAATACCGCACTGAATGTTATTTGGCGTCCAATAAACTGGAAAGGATTCAGAGTCTATGGACGGTTCATGTATGGCTTCAGTGAAAATACCGGCTTACTGATTCCGGGTGTCAGCTTCAATCCTTTTGAAAATATAACCGTATACCTTATAGGAAATATGGTTCTGGGCAGTTATGACGGAACGTATTACCGGCAGAATGAAGATAAAAGAAACCGCCCTTTCGCGATTACTCTGGCGGTACAGGTTGCAGGAAGTTACCGGTACGGTGTATATGAACAGTAACCTATCCGGATTAATAATTGGATGTAGTAATTTATGTTCACAGATATCCTAATTCTTGCCGGCGGCTCAGGCGACCGCCTCTGGCCGGCTTCAGACACAAATAAACCGAAACAGTTCCTCGCGTTCCCGAACACCGTTCCATGGGGGGGGGATACCTTTCTCCAGGCAACAATTCGCCGTGCGATTGCCATGAATATATCCGGAAAGATATGTATAGTGACCAGAAAGAACTGGATAGAACAGGTTATTCAAGATATAAAAAAACTTGCGGAGGAGAGTGGACAGAAGGGCATAACGGAAAAAATCCTGGTAATGGGGGAGCCCTGCGGAAAAAATACGGCCCCCGCAATCGCCTGGGTATCGGAATATCTTCTCAAGCTTGATCGGCAGGAACCGGTATATATGCTTGTATTGCCGAGCGATCACATTATTCAGGATACTGATAAATTCATTGCCGATATGGAAACCGCTTCGTTTTATGCGGAACAAAATAATATTGTGACCTTTGCGGTAAAACCATCAGGGCCTGAAACGGGATATGGCTATCTCAAGCTTGGTAGTAGATTAACAAGTGATAACTCCGAACACGGTAGTGTTTTTAAAGTTGAACAATTCTGCGAAAAGCCTGACAGGAAAACGGCCGAAATATTTATCAGTAAAGGAAATTATTACTGGAATTCCGGGATATACGGATTCAGGGCTGATTTTTTTCTTGGTGAACTGGAGAAGTATGCGCCGGAGGTCTTTCATGCATTCAGGAATTGCTGTAATGAAACTGACATTGAAACCTGTTCCGGTATTCAGGCTATGAAAAATGCTCCGGAACTGGATACAGCTTATGCCGAGACTCCTTCAATATCGATTGATTATGCTGTCAGTGAAAAAAGCGAAAGAGTTACAGCCGTAAAAATATCTTTTTCCTGGGACGATGCCGGTACCTGGGATGCAATATCCAAATATGATATGCAGGATTCAGCGCAAATTACGCAGGTTGATGGGTCGGATAATTTTGTTTTTTCGGATATACCTGTGGCTTTGTGCGGTGTTGATGATCTTATTGTGGTGATAAAAAACGGAAGATGTCTTGTATGCAAAAAGGGTGACTCAAATAAAGTTAAGGATATTGTTTCAATTATTAATAATCTAACAAAGGCAAAGGAGGATTAAGGCATATATTGTGAAGTTACATAAATTTTTTGTTATAAGTATTTTTTTTCTTTTATCTGGTTTTTCTCTTCTTGCGGGACAGGAAGCCCTCAAATCTGTTGAAGAGGAATATTATAATTTTCTCTTCTTGCAGGGTATAACGGAACGGTCCTATCTTGCTTACCGTACACTTTCCGATTCTGTATGGGTACTACCAGAAGGTATGAGTCATCCATGGGAGAATAATTATTTAGGGGAACAGAGGAAGCTGACTGAGAAAGTTGCGCTTAAAATATACGGCCCCGAACTGTTTACATCATTCAACAGCGCCGCTCCATACGGTCAGAATGATGGCGTTCTTTGGCAGGGGAGAGGATTCAACGCGAGTCTTACCGGCGGTGTCAGGCTTGAAGCATATGGAATTGAACTCACTGTGAAACCGCAGGTCACATTCAGTCAGAATAGGTCATTCAAGCCGATGACGTCGAGTTATGATAGTAAATACGGATATTTCTGGGGATACGAACAGAACGAGGGAATTGATGCTCCCCAACGCTTTGGTAACAAAGTTTTTTTTGATTGGAGTCTTGGGGATACGGAAATCCGTTATACATGGAAGAATCTGACAATCGGATTCGGTACACAAGCTGTCTGGCTCGGTCCGGCTTATATGAATCCGATGCTCCATTCCAACAATGCTGCTCCTTATCCAAAACTGGATATTGGTTTGAGACGTACTTCTGCCACTATTCCAAAACTCGGCTGGTATATCGGCGATATTGAGTTCCGAATCTGGACTGGATATCTCAGTGAGTCGGATTATTTTGATAATGACAGTTCAAATGATCACAATATGATTCATGGACTGGCATTCTCATATGCTCCATCTTTTCTGCCGGGACTTGTATTGAGTGTGAACAGGACTTGTCTGGTCAAATGGGATTGGAGAAATCTGAGATATATTATACCGCTGGAAAAAAATACAGAGGAAGATCAGAAGATGTCGCTTGCCGCCATCTGGTCGTTCCCTCAAGCCGGATTTGAAGTATATGGAGAAATGGGGCTGGATGATTTTGTACCGGATGGTGTTTTAGGATATATTCGCTATCCTTTTCATACATTGATTTATACTCTGGGTTTGAAAAAGAATGTAAGCTTTTCACCATCTGTTAAAGGGCAGATAATTTTTGAATATTCAAATTTCGAAATGTCTCAGGATTTTCAGTTTCAGTGGGCATATAATTTTTATTTCCATCATCAGATTACGCAGGGATATACAAACAGAGGTCAATTTATTGGTGCAGGCCTTGGTTCCGGCGGAAATTCCCAGTTTCTTGGGTTCAATCTTTATTATCCTAAAGGTTCGACTTTGTTTTTTATTAATAGGAATAATCCCGATAACAATTATATTTATAAAAATGCAATTAATGAATCAGCAAAAGGAGGAGAATTAGGAAAACAAAATTGGTCAAAATGGAAAACAAATTTCATTTTAGGGGTATCAACGGTTTATTTCATTAACAGTCAAATTCAGATAACAGGTCAGTTTGCCTATGATTTATTAATTAATCCTGCATATACCAATACACACGGAACTGCACCTAAAGGTCAAGATGTATTTATACACAATTTTTGTTTGTCAGCTGGATGTAAATTTATATTTTAAATCCCCATTTTCTTAAGAAGGTAATATGAATATTCTTTTTCATACAAATCAGATTACAGAACGTGGAACAGAGGTTGCCTTGTACGATTATGCGGAAGCAAATGATGTTTGTTTGCACAATCAGTCATATATCGCAGCACCCTTTGATAGAATTTTAAATAAGAATCGATATGAGCAATTCCTGTCACGATTTTCTTTCTGTGCATATAAAACACCGGAGGATTTAAAGGAATTCATAAAAGAAAACCAAA
>JAISVD010000091.1 GCA_031271875.1 Spirochaetaceae bacterium
CGGGGGGTCGATTTTTCCATGGAAACCGGGGAGATCCTCGGTCTCCTCGGTCCCAACGGCGCGGGAAAAACCACCTCCTTTTACATAATCGTCGGGTTTTACCGGCCCACCCAAGGGGAGGTTTTTCTGAATGATCTGCGAATCACCCGTCTGCCCATGTATAAACGGGCCCGGCTTGGTATCTCCTATCTTCCCCAGGAAGCGTCGGTGTTCCGCAAACTGACGGTCGAAAAAAATATCTGGGCGGTTCTGGAAACAAGAAAGGACCTCACCAAGGCTCAGAAAAGGGAAAAGCTTGAACAGCTCATCGAGGAGTTTTCCATCGGGGATATCCGCAGACAGCCTGCATATACCCTTTCCGGCGGGGAGCGAAGGCGTACGGAAATTGCCCGTTCCCTTGCTATCGAACCAAAGTTTCTTCTTCTTGACGAGCCCTTTGCCGGTATCGACCCCATAGCGGTGAGCGACATAAAAGCCATGGTACGGCTTCTGGCTGCCCGGGGGATCGGGGTGCTTATCACGGACCATAATGTCCGGGATACCCTGGAGATAACCGACCGGGCGGTCATTATCAACCACGGAGAGATCATGGTTCAGGGATCACGACAGGAAATCCTCGAATCCCGCCTTGCCCGGGAGGTATACCTCGGTGAGGAGTTCAGGATGTAGGGGAAATTTTTAATATCTCCAATCAGGGCAGCGTCATTTAAAAAATCTAAGATATAATGAAGTCTCAAAGATGGAGAAAGACAGGAATTCCAGAGAGAAAAGAGCATGAGTTAGCGAAATTTCCCCCGATAACCGGACCTTTTTCTTTAAAAGTTGATAGATATGTTACTGTAGTACACCCTAAACGATGAATTCCTGCACTGAAATCTTATTCAGTAAAGGTAAATGACGTTACCCTGATCTCCAATAGTCTTTCCTTGACAAAACCTATCCATAAGGGATATCCTCTATACTGACAGCATATAATTATGGAGACACCTTGTTATGGAAATAATATTATTTGTGGTGCTCCCGGTTGCTGGTATTTCCCTTGGATGGACTATTCGCTGGCTGTATGCCAGATTTCAACTATCTGCATCTGAACAGAGGGCGGAACGTGTAAAACAGGATGCTATAAAAGAAGCAGAAGCACAGAAGAAAGAAATTCTCTTAGAGGCGAAAGAGCAGCTTATTAGGGAGAGAAACCAGCAGGAGCGGGAAAACAGGGAGCGCCGGGGCGAACTTCAACGCTATGAACGGCGTCTTATAACAAAAGAGGAGACGCTTGAAAAGCGCTCCCAGGTTCTTGACAAGCAGGAGCAGCAGCATACCGATAGAAGCGGTCAGCTTGACAAGCGGGAACAGGTTCTTATCCACGAGGAGGAGCGCTACAGGCAGGAGTTGGAGAGGATTTCAGGCCTGACGGCGGCTGAAGCAAAGACACTGATAATACAGGATCTGGAAAATGAGGCCCGCCATGACGCTCAGACACTGCTGAACAAGATAGAACAGGAGGCGCAGCTCTCTTCGGAGAAAAAGGCGCGGGATATCCTTCTGTCTACGATTCAGCGTATCGCCACCGAGACAACAAGCGACATTACCGTCACTACGGTATCGCTGCCCAGTGACGAGATGAAAGGGCGGATTATCGGACGGGAAGGACGCAATATCCGCGCCCTGGAGACGCTTACCGGCGTTGATGTTATCATCGATGATACTCCGGAGGCGGTGGTCATCTCCTGTTTCGATCCGGTACGCAAGGAGATCGCCAAGGTAGCCCTGGAGCGGCTCATTACCGACGGACGTATCCATCCGGCGCGGATTGAAGAGATCGTACAGAAGGTGACCAGGGAGATATCCCAGAAGATCTATGAGGAGGGCGAAAAGGTCCTCTTTGATCTTGGTATCCATAATATGAATCAGGACGGCGTCCGCGCCCTGGGAAGGCTTTATTTCCGTACAAGTTATGGACAGAATGTACTCTACCATTCCAAAGAGGTGGCGCTCATCGCCGGGACGCTCGCGGCGGAACTGGGAGCGAACCGGGAACTCGCGAAGCGGGCCGCGATCCTCCACGATATCGGCAAGGGGGCGGAGAACGATTCCGACCAGAACCACGCCGAAGTGGGTATGGAAATTGTGCGCAAGATGGGCGAGGATCAGCTGGTTATCAACGCCGTCGGCGCCCATCATAATGATATCGAGCCTGCGAGTATCGAGGCCGTAATCGTACAGATCGCCGACGCTATCTCCGCCGCAAGGCCGGGGGCGCGCCGGGAGACCATAGACAACTATGTTAAGCGGCTTGAAAACCTTGAGTCCATTGCGGAAGGCTTTACCGGGGTCGAGAAGGCCTACGCGATACAGGCCGGACGGGAGCTGCGGGTACTTGTCAATAACGAGAAGATTCCGGATGCCAACGTCAAGGAGCTTGCGCGGCAGATTGCCAAGCAGATCGAAACGGACCTCAGGTATCCGGGGCGCATAAAGATAACGATGATCCGGGAGACCCGTATCGTCGAATATGCCCGGTAACGGAACAGTTTATTCCGGGCTGTCCAAAACGTACTTGTGGATATGCCCGGCTCTGCCGGAAAACTGCCAGGAGAAGAAACGGATTACGATCCGTGATTTTTCCGGCAGTTTTTTTTATTGGCAAGAACCCGGTACTGAGACGTTAAGGGCTGAAAAAATGAAAATATGCCCTGTCTGTTTTGCGGCTTGTTTTGTAGCCATTATCATCAAAACCGGATATACTGTTTGTATGGAGCATGAGCAGAGCGTTTTTCTTCTGTGGAAACAGGGAATTTCCGTGCGGAAGAGAATCATAAGGATGAGCTGTTGTTTTTCTGCGCAAGCGGAGCACATGCATGAAAGATATTAAATATTGTGTGTTTCTTTTCTCCCTGATGGCACTGTTTTCCTGTAACAGGGGTATCCCGGGGAAAGATCGCCTGGACCCTAAAAATCCTGTTTCACTCACCATATGGCATTACTATAACGGTCCCCAAAAGAGAGCTTTTGATCAGATGGTGAACCTTTTCAATGGGACCGAAGGTTTCCGCAGGGGTATATTCGTCGAGTCGTTCAGTCAGGGCGGAATTTCGCAGCTTTTTGAAAAGGTTGAAGCTGCGGCGCTGAAAAAGGCCGGTTCCGCCCGGATGCCCGATATCTTCGCCGCCTATGCGGACTTTGCGTACAGCATCGACAGGCTCGGCGTTGTGGCGGAGCTGGATCCCTATATATCCGGGAGGGAACTGTCCGGATATATCGATTCCTATGTTGAAGAGGGCCGCTTTGACAGCGCCGGGAGTCTCAAAATTTTCCCGGTGGCAAAATCAACCGAGGTGCTGATGCTCAACAAAACCGACTGGGATACTTTTGCCGGTGCCGCCGGTGTTTCAACGGAGCTGCTGAAAACCTGGGAGGGCATTGCCGAGGCCGCTGAACGTTATTATGAATGGACCGACTCCCTTACGCCGGAACCGGGGGACGGGCAGGCTTTTTTCGGAAGGGATGCGTTCGCCAATTATCTGATTGTCGGAGCGAAACAGCTGGGCGATGAGATATTCACTGTTGATGAGGGCAGGGTTACGGTCTCCCTGGACAGGGCGGTTTTCCGCAGGCTCTGGGATAATTTCTATATACCCTATATTCATGGGTACTATACCTCCAGCGGGCGGTTCCGTTCGGATGATCTGAAAATGGGTGAGATAATTGCGCTTGTCTGTTCGACCTCCGGCGCGATGTATTTTCCCGATGAGGTTACCCGTGACGGCTGGATGACATATCCTATTGAGTGTATGGTTTTTCCTGTTCCCGGATTTGCGGGGTATGAACCCATGGCTGTCCAGCAGGGGGCGGGGATGGTGGTGTCTAAATCGACTCCGCGGAAAGAACGGGCCGCTGTGGAATTCCTTACATGGTTTACCGACGAAAAGCGCAATGCCGGGTTCTCCGCCGAATCGGGATATACCCCGGTAAAGAAAGCGGCCAACGATCCGAAGGTTATTCTGAAAGCCATTGAATCCCTCGAAAATATCCCCGAACAGCTTTCCCAGACATTGACTGTTGCAGTGGAACAGGTTCAAAACTATACAGTATATACGATAAATCCCTTCCCGGGAGGTACTGAAGCGCGGGAATTGCTGGAGATTTCCATGGTTGAACAGGCTGCACGGGACAGGGCGGAGCTCACGCTGCTCCGGGAGCGGGGCGGAGATGCGGTTCTGTCTGAGACAGAGTCTCGGTTCTCTTCAGAAGCGCATTTTGACAGATGGTTTAATGAGTTCCGGGATTCGCTGCTTTCGGCCGCGGGCACGGCGGCTGCGGCGGGGAGATTCTGAAATATATGTGCAGCGCGAAATACGCCTATAGATACAGGTCGATAACATGGAAACTGCTCATTCCGATGCTGCTGGTATTGGTAATACAGGCGTTCTTTTTTACATCCGTTATTCTGCTGGGAGGGATTGTCAGATACCTTGAGGAAAATTCCTGTGATATACTGATGGAACGGGTTTCCTCCCGGAGGAACAATATTCAGAATGAGATGACATACCGCTGGTCAAATCTTACTATCGCCGAGCTGCGGGTGAATAATGCCGTGGCGGAATTTCTCGCGCAAAAAGGCATTGATCTGGAAACGCTGCTCTCTTCGAGAACTCTTGCCGCGGAACTGCTGGAAACCATCTCTTCCCATATTATCTTCATGATGCGTACCGCTTCCACCACAGGAGGATTTATCGTCCTGAATGACAACGGGCTTTTTCCCGATGAAGCGGATGCGAAAATAGGGCTCTACTTCCGTGATATGGATCCCCTGTCCACCCCTTCCGATAATTCGGATATCCTGGTGGAGCGGTCTCCTGTTTCGATTATCGGCAGTCTCAAAATTCCTACCGGCACCAACTGGACCAACCGTTTTTTTCTGAAAGGTGAGGATTCTGAGCCGGCGGGTTTCTTTTATAAACCCCTTCTGGAGGGA
>JAISVD010000130.1 GCA_031271875.1 Spirochaetaceae bacterium
CAGCCGCAGCGATCTCTTCAACGCTGTGAAACTTGCTTACAGCCATGAGCCGCACACTGCCCTCAGGCCGTCCGCAGCGCGCCTCGGCGCTGCGGATAGTCTCAAGCACCCGGAAGAGCGCATCCCGGATAGTTCCCGGAAGATACTCCCCTCCTGCCCCGGAGGATCTATTGTTTTCGATAATTCCGGTCATCACATACCTCCGCCAGATGCGGCATCGGAAAGAGCCAGCAGTTCATCCACGGAGAGCCGCTCGGCGCGGATCTGGGGATCGATGCCTATCTTCGCCAGAACCTCAAGAGCCCGTTCCTGATCGTCCAGAAAAACGGAAAGATTGTTTTTGACGGTCTTGCGGCGGGACGAGAAAAGAGACCTCTGCATTTTCATAAAGAAACCGGGATACTTGCAGCGGGGCCATTCAGCCAGTTTCGTCATCTTTACCGCCCGGGAGTCAACAGCGGGCCGGGGCCAGAAAGCCCCTCCAGCGAGGTCCATAACGGGAGCGACATCGTATGCCCACTGGCAGAGTACGGAAAACGAGGAGTACTGCTCTGTCCCCGGAGCGGCGGCCATTCTCATGGCGACCTCCCTCTGGACGGTCACCACAGCCGCATCAAAACGCACTCCCTCGGAGATAAAATCAGCCAGAACCACCGCCGCCACGTTATAGGGCAGATTACCGAAGAGCCTGTCGGGAATTCCCTGCTCCCGGTAACGGTTCTTCCAGGTTTTAAGTACATCCCCCGGAACAAGCGAAAACCGGGGGTTTTCCCCAAAGAAATCCGTCAGAGCGGCGCAAAATCCCCGATCTATCTCGAACGCAGTCAGCAGGGCGTTGCGTTCCGCACAGCGGTTCAGCAATTCGGCGGTCATGGCCCCGAGTCCCGGGCCTATCTCCCAGACGGAACTTCCCTCATTCAATTCAAGGGCATCCGCGAGACGTACCCGGGCGCTGCCGTTTACCAGAAAATTCTGCCCGAATTTTTTCTGCATAGCCATACCATGTCCGTCAAGATACGCCTTGAGGGCCTGGGGGGAGTTATAATCGGGCAAAACGGACATACAACTTCTTCCTTTCGGCTGCGCGGAGAAAACAAAGTCCCACATATATAAGGATAACCTCAGCCGTTACCAGTATAGTACCCGTAGTTCCCCCAATTTTCAAGGCCGGAATACGGGCAAACAGAAACACCAGTTTTTCAAGGGGCAGACAGAGCATATTCAATACTATCCCCAGAAAACCGCAGAGCGGGGGAACCAGAAGGGAAACAAAAACCGCGCCGATCCCCGCTCCGAGGAAAAGCGACACCAGCGGCGATACCGCCATCGATGCGATGATGCCTCCCGGCATCAGGCAGCCGAAGGAGTATACCATAACAGGCGCTGTCGCAAGCTGCGCTCCCGTTGATGCCGCAAAGGGAGACAGAACCGGTTTGGGAAGCGTCCCCGCAAGAACACGTTCCAGCAGCTTGCCTGCAAGGAATATTCCGGCGAGGGCGCCATACGACAGAATAAAGGAGAGGGACGATGCATCCTGAGGAAACAGGATCATCTGTACCAGAAACGCCGCGCTCAGCGTATTGACAGGCGCCGGAGGGAGATACAAGACCCTCCCCAGGACGCTCAGACAGAGAAAAATAAGAGCCCTGATGAGGGATGGCGACCCTCCGGCAAACCACACGAAAAAAGCCGCCCCGGCACAGGTACAGCAGAGCGCAGCTTTTCTTCCGCCCAGCCTGCGGCCCAAAAACGCCGCTCCCCCGCCGATAATCGAAAGATGCATCCCCGAAAGCGCGAGAACATGAGCGAGCCCCGCCGCGGTAAACGCTTCGGCGGTATTGACATCCAGATACTCCCGTGAAGCGGCTGTCAGCGCGAGAAGCAGTCCGCCTGCCCGGCCCCAGCCAAAAATGAGCCTGCGGTATTGAAGCCGCAGTATCCCCCGGATATAATCTCCTCGCGGCGGGTCTTTCCATGCGAGAACCTTTTCCGCTGTAAAAACAGTCGGCCCCTCACGTACTGTTCCGCCCGAAGGATACACAGCAAAGGTAACGGATTCTCCCTGTACAAAAAAGGGCATCCCGCCGGTACCGGAGCGGGAATAGAGGCGGTCCGGGAAAAAGGTTTCGATAAATGCAGCCGGTACAAATACAATTGCCTTTCCCTGTGCGGAATAACAGGCGGTTTTTTCGTCACCCGAAGCCCCTCCTCCGGTGGTGACTTCCTCCGCCTCAAGGAACAGACGGTAATACCGTTCCCGCCCCTGCTTTCCGCCTGTAATGGCGGGGGCTCCCGCGATTTTCCCTGAAATAACCCGTATCCCCGATACCGGAGCAAGCGTAAACAGCGGACGGGCAGCTTCGGCGGAACGATACAGTCCCCATATTCCCGCCGCGGCCCCCAGAAGAAGGGCAAGGGCGCCCTTTTTTCTGCGTTTCACCAGTGTATAAACAAAAACGGCGGTGACCGTTACCAGCCCCGCCGTTTTCCCGTAAAAAAGAGCCGCCCCTCCAAGGGCGGCCCATACCGCAAGAGCGGTTACCGCTTTAGCGGTGACCGCTCTTGCAGCCACCGTACCTGATACTACCATGTTAACCTCCCCAGAGCATCACGGGAAGCGGCGATAATCTCATCCGAATAGGGCAGATAACTGACATACAGCAGATAATCAAAAGCGATCTTGTCTCCCAGCGCCCCAAGGGCCGCGATAACCGCAAGTACCACCTGTTCATTATAAGAATTGTTCTGTTCGGTTTCAGAATTCAGCAGTCCAAGATAGATCGACAGTGTCTGAGCCGCTTCCGGGGTACCCATAACGCCAAGGCACTCGATACTCTCTATAAAGACATCCGCATTAACAAGCTTGTTTCTGTAATCAGTCTGGGTCATGTAAAAATACCGTATAACCTGCGGCGACGCGCGGGTCCAGCGGAGTCCCGTAATGGCGAGAATCGCCGCCTGCCGGAACTGCCGGAGCAGCAAAAGCTGCTCAACATCCTGTGAGCTCTCTGACATATTTATCGCGATTTTCAGCGCAGTTTCAGCGATTTCTCCCTTCAAAATATCGGAAACAGCGGAATTTTTCATGGCCAGATGAAACGCGGTAAGTTTACCCGGCAGGGATTCGGTCCGAATAAGTGAGATGATATTCTCGGCATACTTTTCTGTAATCATGTTCAGGGCTGCCGTGGCCGCCTCGATAACACCGGGCCGCATATTTCCGGTTATCACCCTGAACAGAGGCGCGAAAGATGAGTTATCGCCGAATTTCCCCAGAGTTTTCACCACTGCCATAACCACGGAACTATCCGCCTTCTCAGGGCTTGCAGCCTGCTCAAGCAGGAAGGTATTCAGCCGATCTATTGTCTCCCGATCTCCGGCGCCCACTGCCCCCAGGGATTCCGCCACCGGTATGCGGACCTTTGCCTCGGGGAACAGATCGAATATCCGCCACAACAGCGGTATGGTCTCCTTGGGGTTATACTTGATGATATTTGTTACCCCCAGCACCGCCAGATCGATAAGCTGAGGATCGTTCCCCAATACAGGCCGGCTTTCAATGGAGAAATGCAGGGCATCGATAAATACCGGCCCCATGTCGGTTCCGGTAACCCCGGCAGCATCCCGGAGAATATCCGCTTTTGTCAGCAGGCTCGCCTTGATAAAGATCTTCTTGTATGAAAGCACCACCGGATCAGTTTCCTGGGAAACCGCCGTACCGAAGCAGCAGAAAATCAGCGTAAGGCACAGGATAGTTCTTTTCATATAACCGGCTCCATTGTTTCGGCTGTATTGTTTTCTTCCGCCTCCGGGGAGGACGCCGCCGGAGATTCCCCGCCATCAGGGTTGAATTCCTGGCCCTCTTCGTCGGGGTTATCCTCCTCCGACAGGCGAATGGCATCGAGAATTTCCTTTTCCTCAACCGGTAGAATATTGTAAACATACGTCAGAATGGCGTTCCGCATACGGGAGGTAAGGCTGCTGCATTCAAAGTGGAGCAGGGACTGATTGTTCTCCTCCTTGTATTCGACACCCCTGATAACACCGGTCATCACAATAACAATATCCTGAATCGTGAATTGTATCTTTACCGTCATCCCTTCGACACCCTTCCCGCCGATCCGAATCAGCGCGCCGTTCTCGGAAATGTCCTCTATATGGCACTTCATACCCGCATCCATCTCGACCTTGCAGGGATCATCGAGAACCCCCGGAGTTATCCGCTTGATATACAGCTGGGCGTAAAACGAACAGGGCACCCGTACTGATTTCCGCTTCTGCGCGCGGATAAGGTCATCGGTGTGCGCCACCGCCAAGGTCGGGATTCCATGGTTCATACCCATATCAAACACCAGGGTCTCGAAAAAATAGGATGCGTCGTTTCTGCGCCTGAAAAAAATATTGATCTTCTGATCCTTCCATTTTATGCCCGTCAGCTCATCTCCGGGCATCAGAGGAACGCTAATAATAAGCGCCCGTGGGGTATTCATCATGACCTGGGAAGCGAAAACACCCTTTCCCTTCAGCACAACCCGCAGCCGCTGATCCTTGACCATATCCCGGGAGGAGGTTATCCCTTTTTTGTATCTCCCCTGGTTCATCTCAACCTTTGTACGGTAGGAATACAGATGGGTAAGGAATCTCTGAATCTCCTCGTCATTTTCCCGCCCTTCCCCTTTGGACTTTTGCAGAATAAAGGCAAGGCTTTTATCGAGGGTCGGAATTGACCAGAAGAGCGCCGAAGGAACTTCCAGATCAGCATACTTACTGACCTTCCAGAGCAGCCCTATTTCGTTGAGCCTGAATCCGTGATCCATTCCCGCAGAATAAAACTTCACCCACTCCTGCAAATCCCTTCCGGTATGAGATACACGCAGAACAAAAATGCCTGCGATCAGTAAAATCACGAATATGACAATACCCATCTTTATAGTATAATATCATATATGAATGTCAAAAAACAGCGTATTTTGACAAAAGGAATGGAATTTTCTTTCGTAATCCTGCTCCTCGCCGTACCGCCCCTCATTTATCAGGGAAATGAAGAGCTGCGTATACGCTTTACCCTTCCGGAGATTGCCGCTGCCGCCGGGATCTGCGCAGGATTGCTTCTGCTCTGCGGAACGTCCCCCCTGCCCCGGAGGTTTTCCCTGAAGGATATGCTCCTGTCGGTTACGGTTCTGGCCTCCCTGATCGCGGTAATGCTCTGTATCTGGTTTCTGTCCCCTCTCTATCATAGCAGCCGGAATCCCCCGGTAACGTTTACAACCGGTTCTCTTACGCTTTTCGCCGCAGGGACGTTCATATCGGCCTGTTACGAGGAAATTCTCTACCGGTGGTATCTGCCCCGAACCGCAGGAACAATACTGAAGGGGCTTTCCGCTGTTTCCGGAACCCCGGACGGCGATAAGCGGTACAGGACGCCTGAGTTCGTCCCGGAAACCGCGGCGGAACTGCTTCCGCTGCTGCTCTTTGCGCCCGCCCATCTGTACCTCGGGGTTCCGGCGGTGATCAACGCCTTTATCGCGGGAACCCTGCTGCGAACCCTGGTACAGAAAACAGCCACACCCTTTACGGCGGCGGCTGTACACTGGATATATAACATGCTGGTTTATACATGGAAATAAAAAACGGAATCAAATCGTTAGACGCATTACATTTATCTTGTGCAATTAATGCAAAAGCCGATTATTTTATAACTGTTGATGATGGTATCTTATGGAGAAAAGAAAATCTTTTTAGTGGAATGACTGTAGAAGAAATAAGCAGGGAAACAATGAAGCTATATAATCAATTGAATGCCAAAGCAGAAAATAACGTATAACAAGAACCGCACATGCAAAATCAGTTAAAGGAGCAGCGGAAACCGGCGTTGATCGCGAAGTTCACATCCGGAATCCTGCCGCCGTTGTCCGACTCATAGAGGGTCAGAGGAAATAACTGCATCCCGACAAATCCGTTCAATCCGTCCCGCTTTCCCCACCGCATCGTCAGCCCCGCCATAACGCGCATCTTTTCCGCATCGGCAGAATCGTCAAACCGGTATTTAAAATGCCGGATACCCATGGACACGACAAACCCAATGGGAAGCTCCCGGGAAAACACCTCGTATTCGAAACTGCCGTCAAGCTGTCCGCACCGGGACACTTCGGAATCGACCAGGGACTCCTGCATCTTGTAGAGAAAAACAAAAGAAACAATGACATTATCGACAAACAGACTGAGCAGGGCATTCCCCGTAAAAGAGGTTAAATTGCTCATCCGGGAGGGATTCAGCAGGAGACCACACCCGCCCTTGAAGGAAAGTATCCCCGGAATACGGGCGCCCGCGTCAAAACAGAACCCCGGCTGGGCTATTCCGTTATGGAATCCGAAAAACAGCCCCGCTCCGGCAAGAAAAAAACGGTTTTCAAATCCGAAACTGCTGCGGAGGGAGTAATGGTTAACAGGATTATAACTGTAATCGGCTGACATCATGAAGTAATCGCCAAAATGCTGGTAAAAACCGACAAACAGCTCCGCGGAGGTCCTGTCGCTGTTATTGAGAATCGAACCGGAAACAGCGATATCCACCGAAAAAGCCGCCGTGCCGGTGAACAGCACAAAAATAACAGCGTATATCCTTTTTTTCATTGCATTATCACTTTATACCCCGCCGAGAGTCTGAAAAATCCCGCAGGATCATCATACAGCAGGGGCTGGAATACGGCATTAAGGACAAACTCGCCCTTACCCACCTTTATCGTCGTAAAAGGCATAATG
>JAISVD010000045.1 GCA_031271875.1 Spirochaetaceae bacterium
CCAGATAGAAAGCCTGAATGTGGCGCAGGCGGCGGCCCTTTTCCTTTACGAGCTGAGCAGGTGACCCTGAGAAACCGCTGAGTTATCTCCCGGAAAAGAGATGACCGTACAAGCCGATATCGATCCTCCCCGCCGGAGAGACGGCGACCCCTTCATCCCTGAGCAGTGCGGCCTGCAGCTCCTTTCCCTCCCCTTCACGGAGGGCGATACTGCCGTCGCTCCTGATGATGCGGTGCCAGGGAAGTCCCTGCGTTTCGGACATGGAGTGGAGCAGCCGTGCGACCTGACGGGCGCCGTTGGGCATACCGCAGGCAAGACCGATGTCGCGGTAGGAGGCGACTTTTCCCGGAGGAACGGATCTGATGGCGGCTATGATTTTGGCGGTTGGTGCGGTCATGGATATACTGTAACCTGTATCAGCGGAGGGATTCAAGCTCCTTCCGGGGTAATTTAAAGACGGAATTGTTTCAGCTCCGGGCTGCCGCTGCCTGTACTGTCTCTGCGGCTTTTTCCGGCGACTCAAGCAGCCGTATCAGCTCAAAGGTACATTCTTCCGCAGCCCCTGCACCTCTTGCCGTTATCAGTTTTCCGTTCAGTCCCCTTCTTCAAAACCCGGCGCGAAGAGTATCAGAACATTTTTCCGCCCATGAAGAATCCCCCCTTGTAAAATCTTTCGGATTAGCGTTATGATATTTATATGAATCAAGTATTAATAATAGATGAATCTCCCCTGTTCCGCGACTATGTCAGGGAAAAACTGACAACTCAAAAAATAGAAGTAGATATCGCGCTTGGCGCCCGGGATGGTTTTGCGAAACTCATATCAACTATTCCGGACCTTCTTATTATTGATTCCCATTTGTCAAATTATAGCATAATGGAATTTCTCGAAAATAAAGCGGAAAATCCCAATGCCGCGCATATTCCCGTGATCCTGACCGGCCCCTCTATCGATAAGGAGCTGATAGTCAAATTCGCCACATACAATGTATATAAATATTTTACAAAGCCGATAAAAATAGACACCTTTTTTGAAAGCATCGGAAAAATTTTCCAGACCTCCTTTCCGATAGATACAACTCCCTGTCTCCTTGAAAACCATATAAACGATACTATTATTTTTGTGGAGATATCTCAGGGACTCAATCGTGAAAAAATACTCCTGCTCAAATACCGGCTCTCGGAGCTGATCGAGCACAATCGGATTGTCACGCCAAAAATCATCCTCATGATAACCGACATCGAGCTGACATTTATCGATGGTCCCAATCTGGAATATCTTCTTGATTGTATTATCGCCCACAGCAGGATCAAAAACGAGAACGTCAAGATACTTACCTTTGATACCTTTACCGTGGACCTCGTCGAGGGACATGAAGAGTATGAGGGCATTGAAGTGATAGACAACATCGCTCTCGCGATGGATTCGCTCTTCCGGGTGGCGGAGAGTACGAGTATTATGGAATTCATTTCGGAAAAGGTTCTGTCCAGTACCGGCGGTGAGGACACGGGAACCCTGCAAACACGGTTCCATTCGGACATGAATGTGATCGGAGTCCCTGAAAAAACCGGCAGTACCTTCAGCGTCGCGATGGTGGACAATGACACCGCATCCACCGGCCCGCTGGTGAAGCTTTTTAATCAGGCCAGAATATCCGCCGAGATTTTTGACTCCGGTTCGGATTTTCTCGCTGCCATAAACAGCAGGAAATTTGACCTGATTCTCATCGATATATTCATGCCGGGTCTCTCCGGGTTCGATATTCTCAAGGCGCTGCGGGAGAAACACTATACAGGTACGTCCATCGTCTATTCGAGGATAAGCCAGCGGGAAGCCGTTGTCCAGGCTCTGGCGCTGGGCGCCAGGACCTACCTGATAAAACCGCTGCCTCCGGAAGCGGTTGTACGGAAATCACTTGAAATCCTGCATACCTCCTCTGCCGCGAAATCCCTGTGAATGAGCGTGTCCTTGACGCGGGGATGAAAACGTACCGATAAAACCCTTCAAAAAACTGAACTTCAGGAGATTCTTGACAAATGGAAAGTAACGCTCGCAGGCTGAAAGCAAGTTATCATAATCATACCTTGTTCTGTGACGGCAGTGAAACACCGGAACAGATGGTCCTCGCGGCCATAGAAAAAGGCTTTACCCACATCGGGTTTTCGGCCCACGCCATGTATCCCTTTGCCTCCGCATGGCACCTTCCTCCTCAGAAGTTTGAAGACTATAGGGCTGAAATATCGCGGCTCAGGGATGCGTACCGGGACAGGATCGGCATATTTCTGGGTTTTGAGGCCGATTATATTGGGCCTTTTATCCAGCCCCGGCGTGAACTGTACAGCCGGTTCGGTATCGATTACCTTATCGGATCAGTACACTATATCGGCGGCAACGGGATGCTCTTTACCGTTGACGGGCCGGAAACAGAGATAACCGAAGGCATTGCAGGCGCTTTTGACGGCGACCCGGTTCCGGCGGTGAAGACCTATTACCAACAGGTGCGGGAGATGGTTCTCCGGTACGATTTTGATGTTGTGGGGCATATAGATGTCGTCCGGCGCAGGAACGGAACGCTCCGGTTTTTTGACGAGACCCAGCCCTGGTATCGGAAGGAAATTGAAGAGACCGCCTCGGCTGTGGCTGCGGCGGGGAAAATTGTCGAGATAAACACCGGAGGAATCGCCCGGGGATCGATGGATGATGTATATCCTTCGACAGAGTTCCTTTCG
>JAISVD010000052.1 GCA_031271875.1 Spirochaetaceae bacterium
TATTGGTATATCCGCTGCTGCGGGCTATCCAGACAGGGGTGTTATGGGTCACATAACCGTCCACATACAGGCCGTCCCCTATCTGTATGGGTTCGAGAATACCGGGAAACGCGATGGAGGCGCGGATAGCCTCCGCCATGTTTCCGGATTTGAAGACATGCTCCTTTCCGGAAACCAGATCGGTGGCGTTGCAGACAAAGGGGATTTCCGCATCCTCAAAATTGATATTATTGGTCATCTGCCTTATAAAATCGAGTATCCTGCTTCCCGATTCTATTCCCCGCTTCGAGATAATATGGGAGAGGCCCTCTCCGATCTGGAGGGCCTTTGTAAGCTTGTTGTCCGGGAGCATAAAGGTAACAGAGGTAAGATACTGCTTGAATTCAAAATCATTGAGGAGAAAATTTTTCATCTGCTCCGGGGTCATCCCCGAGGCGTATATCCCTCCTATAAGGGCGCCGATTGAACAGCCCGTAATAAGGCCCGGTTTCGGATATCCCATCTTTTCCAGAGCCTCAAGAAACCCGATATAGGAAAGTCCTCTGGCGCCGCCCCCTGAAAGAACAAGTGCCCATTTCATATATGCTCCTCATCTATCATATTCTTCTGTACCTTTTTTATGGAAAATCCTGCGCTTTGACCGGTTTTCCAAAGCCATTTTCATCTGCCCCGGGCCTTTGATCCGGGAAGTCAGCACTGACCGGGTTTAAAAAATGGTTTATACCGTACAATATAATATAATAATATATATTGTGCAGAAGTACAAAGTCAGATAATATATCGGAATGGATCAGACAGCAATCGCTTGCCGGGGAAAATGTCATTTCTGCCCGGAGTGCCTGGGTTTCGGATGTATCGCGGAACTTCCCGGCATGGGCGGTATCAGGGAAAACAGGAATTTTCAGCTCAATTGCGCCGCATGGGACGCGCTTCCGGCGGAGGCCGATACAGAGCTGCCGCTGATCCGACTGGCGCCTATAACCGGGGCCGTGGAAAACGCGGGATATTTTGAGGAGCGCCGGTTTTACCATGATCTCATACAGGGCGCCTCCGAAGGGGGGGCGGCGCTGTCGATTGGAGACGGCTGTCCCGATGACAAGCTGAAATACGGTATTGAAGCTGCTGCCTCGGCGGGAAAAAAAGCCGCGGTTTTTATAAAGCCCTATGGGAACGACAAAATCCGGGAGCGGATGGAGTGGAGTTCAGGCATAGCGGAAGTGACAGGGGTCGATATCGATTCCTATAATATTGTTACCATGAGGAACCTGGTGCGGCTTGAGCGGAAAACGCCGGGGATGCTGCGGGAGCTCAAGGCCGCCAGCTCTGTCCCCTTCGCGGTAAAAGGCGTCTTTACCGGGGAAGATATCGAAACCATCCGGGAGGTAAAACCGGATATTGTGGTTGTCTCGAACCATGGAGGCCGCGTCGAAAACCGGGAGGGAAGCACTGCGGAATTTCTCGCGGGAAACTACCGGGAACTCAGAAGGTATGTCGGCGAGATATGGATTGACGGGGGAATACGGAAACCACGGGACCTCCGCGCGGCGGCGGTTTTCGGGGTTTCCCAGGTACTGATCGGACGCCCCTTTATCACGGCCCTCCTCCGGGGAGGACCCGCCGGGGTCGCCCGGTATGTACGGGAGTTACTGAGAGCGGGCGCTCAAGGGTCTCTTCAGGGTTACGGGAAAAAGAGCGGAGGAGGCAGAAATTATCGGTAAATCGTCAAAATTCTTTTTTTTCGCAGCCGTAACTGCTGCAATAATGATTCTCCTGTTGGCGGGGTTGATTCTGTATGCCCCAAGGACTCCCTTTGTGTTATTTAAAACAACCATTGAAACCGATATTCATACGATGGTTAAGGAGACATTACCGGTCTCAAAAATAGTATCAACTGAATATCACTATGAATCGGTGATAGTGGAACGGATCAATCCGAATAATATTCTCACATCAAAAAAGGTACTTGTTGTGATGCCCGGTACAGTATCATTGGGAATTGACGGACAGCATATAACGGTGGAGGAAAAAGCGGGGGCGATAATTATACAATTACCCCCTGTTCAGATACTTTCACACGAACAACACCACGAAACAGCGAAAGTATACGATGAATCATACGGTATTCTGACCGGAAGATTTACAGTTGAACAGATACTGGCGCTTCAGGTAAAACATAAACAGGAGATTACCGCGAAGATACTCAATGACGAAGCGCTCTTTGCCCGGACAAGAAAAACAACAGAGGATATCCTCAACTCCTTTATCTCAAATCTGCCGGGGATAAAAAATACCTATCCGGTGATATTCGAGTGGCAAGAAATCGCTTATTAAATTGGTTTTCTCCTGTTGCTTATAATGCCTTTGACCCGGAAATATCCCGGCTTTTCTTGATTTTCCTCCCGACCCTTCGTATCTTTAAAGCATGAACTACGATCAATACACAATAAAAGCGCAGGATGCGCTCCAGCAGGCATCCGTGGCCGCACAGCAGGAAGATCACAGCGAAGTCGGAACAGAGCACCTGCTTCTGGCCCTGCTTCAGCAGGAAGACGGCATCGTTCCTCCGCTGGTGGAACGCATCGGCGCGGATATAACATACCTCACGGCGGAAGCGGAAAGGCTGGTTCAGAGCAATCCCAAAATACACGGAAACGCGGCTCAGCTCCACTTCTCCCCCGCCGCCTCAAAGGCACTGGCAAAGGCGGAGAAGGAAGCGGCGGGGCTCAAGGATGAGTATCTCTCCACGGAACATATATTCATCGCCCTTTCCGAATCGGATGACAAAACAGGGGAGATGCTCAAGCGGAACGGCATTAACCGGAACGTCCTGCTCCAGGCGCTCAAAAGCGTCCGGGGAAATCAGCGGGTCACCAACCAGGACCCGGAAGCGACCTTCCAGGCCCTGGAAAAATACTGCCGCGACCTGACCGCGCTGGCCCGGC
>JAISVD010000132.1 GCA_031271875.1 Spirochaetaceae bacterium
TCCCGTCCCAGGGAAGTTTCTCATCCCTGCCGCGTTCTCTGGTAACCTCTCCCGCTGCATCCCAACCCGACGATGAGATCGCCTCCCGCCAGAGCTCCGGCTTCATGTAGTCCTCCCAGGCATCAAGCCTGCACCCCCGCCGGTAGGCATCCAGAATGATACCTCCTACCCGTTCATCCCCTCGGGACAGCATTCCCTCAAGAAAGGAGTTGAATTCCCGGTGGGTACTCACCCTGAAACGGCCCCGGGGAAGTTCCCTCCTGATGAATTCCATCTTCCGCAGCGCCTCCTCCGGCGCAAGCTGAGGAGACCACTGATAAGGAGTATGAGGCTTGGGGATAAAAGTGCCGACATTCACGCTGCACTGTATCCGCGTAGCATCCTGAATATCCAGCATGAACCGGACAATCTCTTCTTCCTCTTTCATTCCCCGGCACGAAGTTCCGGCTCCCTGCTCAACCGGGAGGCCAACCATAAAATAGAATTTCGCCTTGTTCCATCCCCGTTTTTTTGCCTCCTGAATGATACCGATGATCCGGTCCCGGTAAACCTCTTTGTTCAGCGACAACTGCCAGGCTTCGACCGGTGTCTCTATGGCAAAGGTGAGACCGCTTTTCCGCACCTCCGCAATCTTCTCCAGCAGAGGCAGGGTGAAGGTATTGACCTTGAGCGATGGAAGCTGGAACGAAACGCGGTCACCGGAGAAACGGGCAGTCAGTATATCCAGCAGTTCCCCTATTCCCCGGTAATCTCCGGAGGAAAGCGAGGTAAGGCTGATCTCCCGGTAACCTGCCTTTTTAATGAGAAATTCCGTCTCATTGAGGATCGTATTGAAATCCTTCATCCGCTGGGGCCGGTAATATATACCCGCGTGGCAGAAGCGGCAGCCGTTGGGACACCCCCGCATGATCTCAACAACACCGTGATCCTGCACAACCCTGATACTCGGTATGGGAAAACAGTTCATCAGGCCGTCGGTACCGAATCCTGCGTATACGGCGCGGCGGACTCGTTTGCTTTTATCCCCGAGAACTCCGTTCTCAGTCCATACCGCAGGATGGGAAGCCATATACTCCAGCATTGCCTCACGGCCCGCGCCGTTCCGCTTCATCCTGCTGAGCTCCTCCACAAGCAGAAACAGCTCCGGTTCCGCCTCCCCGATAAAGACGGCATCGAAAAAATCCCTGTAGGGAGCCGGATTCGTGACTCCGCAGCCTCCGGCAATAACGATAGGGTCTGTCCCTCTCCGCTGTTGTTTCAGGAGCGGAACTCCCCCTGTTTCAAGGATGGAAAGCGCCCCATTGATCCCCAGCTCATAGCCGATGGAAAAGCCGATCATATCGGTTCTGTTCAGGGGAATACCCGTTTCAAGGGTATACAGCGGCAGCTCCAGCCTCTTCAGGAGCTCCTCGAAATCCGGGGCCGGAGCAAAAACCCGTTCACATCTGACCGAAGGGATCCTGTTCAGTCCATTATAGATGATTCTGACCGCCTGATTTGACATGGCGATCTCATAGAGATCGGGGAACGCTACGGCAAAGGTAAAAGAGGCGTCATCCTTCACGACGGCGCCGAATTCGCCCCCAAGATACCTCACCGGATTCTGAACCGTATTCAGTGCGAATCCGATATCGCGCAGAGGGTTAATGTTATTCAATTTTTCAAGTCCTTTTGAGCTGCTTTCAAAAACCGGCTAATAATCCATGCAGCGCAGATTTATACTCATCAGAATTCCTACTGCGATAAGAGCCGTCCAGAGAGAAGAACCGCCATAGGAAAGAAAGAGCAGCGGAATACCGGTTATCGGCATGATCCCCATAACCATTCCGACATTTATGATAAAATGATAGAAGATCATAAAAATGATCCCTGCAGCAATATAATAGCCGTAGGGATCGCTGGTATATCTGAGGATCACAATTCCCCTGATAAAGATGATGGCGAAAAGTCCGAACACGGACAGGACTCCTGCAAACCCCCACTCTTCCGAAAGGATGCTGAAGATAAAGTCCGTACTCTGCTGGGGCAGAAAGTTGTAATGACTCTGCGTCCCCTGGAGGAACCCGAGTCCTGTCAGCCCCCCGGAACCTATAGCCGTAATCGACTGGATAATGTTCCAGCCCGACCCCAGGGGATCAATATTCGGGTCCAGAAAAACGATAAGCCGCATAATCTGGTACTCTTTCAGTATCCTGCCTGCGCCGAAGGACGCCACAACCGCGAAGGTCAGAATACCTGAGATATAAGCGATCCAGTAATAGTAGGATTTCTTCATTATCATCCTGCCAATAAGGCTGATAAAGGTAATCGAACTGAGTGCTGCGATGGTTATAAGACGAAGCCTTTCATCGGTCAACAGATTGACCAGGGGGATGGACTTTCTCGCGATATTGCCCTCCCATAAAGGCAGAACCATAAAGATGATCGTACATGTACCGCACCCGAGTACAATTCCGAGATACCGCACGGGAGCCCCCGCCACAAAACACATAGCCAGGAAAATCGGAATATATACAGTCGCTGTTCCAAGATCGGGCTGAGCAAAGATGAGCGCCATAGGAAGCAGAAGTATGCAGAGGGAGATAATAAACCGCCGTCTCTCGGAATCTTTTTTGCGCGATTTTTCCAGATACCGGGCAAGAAACAGGATGAAGATGATCTTCATGAATTCCGAAGGCTGGATACCCAGCTCTCCTATACCGATCCAGCTTTTCGCGCCGTTTACATACCGTCCGAACAGCCGGGTATACACCAGCAACAGTACGGCCCCGGTAAAAAGCCATGGGGACCACTCTCTGAATTTCCGATAATCGAGAAATGTCATCACCAGAAGCAGTACGATCCCTGCGGAAGCAAAGATGATCTGCTTCCTGTATTCATTCGTAACCAGGATTCCATCGGCGTTCATCCCCGAGGAGTAGATAAACAATATCCCTATCGTTATAAGTACGCTGACAGACAACAGGAGCAGATA
>JAISVD010000179.1 GCA_031271875.1 Spirochaetaceae bacterium
GGGTCGGAATATCCGGCGGCGGCGCGCTCCAGAAGGATATCGATGATTTTTACCAGGCCGTGGGTATCAGGCTGCTGGAGGGGTACGGTATTACCGAAGCGGCGCCGGTACTGTCGGTGCGCAACTCCAGAAAACCCCGTTCCGGGTGTGTCGGAATCGTCTTTCCTTCGGCGGAGATAAAGATCGTGGCGGAGAAAGAGGGCGTTCCGGTTTCGTCTGACCCGCTGCCGGTGAATACCCTGGGGCTTATCATGGCGCGGGGCGATCAGATCATGAAGGGGTATTACCGTCAGCCGGAACTGACAAAGCAGGTTATCGACAGCGATGGCTGGCTGAATACCGGAGATCTGGGTATGCTCTCCGCATACAATGAGATAAAGATCACAGGCCGCGCAAAGGATACCATTGTACTTCTGGGGGGCGAAAACATAGAACCCGCAGTGATCGAAGCTGCCATTAACGGCAGCGGCTTTATCGAGTTCACCGTTGTTCTGGGACAGGACAAAAAGTATCTTGCCGCCCTGATTGTACCCGCGAAGGACGCCCTTACCGATTGGGCCCGGGCAAACGGCCTTGTGTATTCTGATTACCCCGAACTGCTGACACTCCCGGAGACGCAGAATCTCATCCATAATGAGATAACCGCCCGTATTACGGCGGAAAACGGGTTCCGTACCTGTGAGCGGATATACCGGTTCCGGCTGCTCCCGGAGAGTTTTATCCCCGGAAAAGAACTTTCGGCGAAACAGGAGATGATGCGCCACAGGATCAACGATATCTACAAAGCGGAGATCAACGGACTTTTCGAGTAATACAGCTTTTTGAATAAAATTGAGTTTTTTTACTTTTTTATTGACAACCTGAAAAAGTTGTGCTATATTTATAGAGAAGAGTAACAACTACAAGATAGTTATTACTCTCTGATTGGAGTTCTGTGTGGAAGAACTCCGGAGATTGGCGGAATAAATTCCGCAGGGGAGTGCACCGGTTTCGACTGGAGTGTTGAAGGTGTAACCGGCGTTTCAGGAAAGGGGCATTTTCCCGTCTCCACTGACAGGCTGTTCCGCGTTCCCACGCCGGAACAGCCTTATTTTTTATGCCTGCGGTCAAGTTCGTCGAGAATATCCTTCCAGGACACGCGCTCCCGGTACATGAGAACATTCATAAAATAGAGCAGATCCGCAAACTCCCAGATTACCTCATCACGGTTTCCGGCTTCGGTAAGTTCTTCGGCCTCTTCCATGATTTTTTCACGAACCCGCTCATCATCGAGGGTTGCGGTGTAGGAACCGGGGCGCGGGTTGGAAAACCGCTCGGCAATGATGCCGGAAAGGTACTCCAGAGTATAGGGCGGTTGGCCGCTCCCCTGAAAACAGGTCCAGGAACCGGTATGACAGACAGGCCCTGCGGGTATTACCGTTGCGAGTACCGTATCCCTGTCGCAGTCCGCCCGGAGCCGCACCACCGAAAGGTGATTGCCCGAATGCTCTCCCTTAGTCCACAGGACATTGCGGGTTCTGCTCCAGAAGGTCAGTTTCCCGGAATCAAAGGTTTTTTCGAAGGCATCCCTGTTGGCATATCCCATCATGAGCACTTCCCCGGCAACGCTCTGGGCGATGACCGGGATGAGTTCCGCCTTCTCCCAGTTAAGGCAGCCGATAAAGGCGTCCTTGAGGGAAACAGCTCTCGTGTACAGAGCCATGCCGAGCTGTACATCGCAGCCCATTTTTTCAAGTTCCGTGATCTCTTCTACGGATGAAACTCCCCCGGCAGCCACCAGACGGCAGGAGACTGCGGAGCGCAGAGACCGGACAAGTTCCATATCGGCGCCGGTCATGCACCCTTCCCGCTCCACGCAGGTAAAGAGAAGCTCCGAGGCGTACTGTTCGACCGCCCTGGCGCCTTCGATAAGGTCGATCCCTGAACTTTCGGTCCACCCCTTTACCGCAATCTTGCCGTGAATGGCGTCAACAGAAACGATCACCCGATCCCGGCCGATGGCCTCACAAAGCTCCGAGAGAAATGCGGTGTTAACCGCAGCGGTATTTACCGCGGCGGTGTTCACTGAACCGGCGCCCTCCGCAGATCGGAGGAATGCGGCGGAGCCGACTATCACCTTTTCGGCTCCCAGAGAGACAAGTTCCTTTGCCCGCTTCACATCCCGGATACCTCCGCCGACACGGACATTTCCGCTGCGGAGCAGCTTTTTCACTATCCCGGAATTCACGGTGACACCGGGCTTGATGGTGTTCCCCAGGGCTGCATCGAGGTCGATGACAGCTACTTCGCCGTACCGGTCAAATTCCGCGATAAGCTCCTCCGGGTCATCCCGTTCCAGAACCTTTTCCTTTCCGTTTTTTAACTGGACGACCTTTCCGTCCTTCAAATCTATCGATGCAATTACCATTAATCCTCCAGTTCAGCGGGATAACTCTCCGGCCTCCGTACTATTCCATTTCAGCAGATGACGCCCTTTGTGGAGGGTATCACCGTACCCCGCCGGGGATCCGGAGCAACCGCATCACGGATGGCCCGGGCGGCGGCTTTGAAAAGCGCTTCAATTTTGTGATGGTCGCTTCTGCCGCGGATGATATCCAGGTGCAGATTGCACCCCGCGGAAGATACAAAGCCCTGCCAGAAATCGGTGACCGTATCGGTCTGAAACGAGGACAGCGAACCTTCGCCTGTACTGACCAGCGGTACGCCGCTCAGGTCGGGGTTGCATACCAGATAGGGCCGTCCCCCGAAATCCACCGAAGCCCGGGCGAGGGTTTCATCCATGGGATAGATGAAAAAACCTGCCCGGTATATCCCCGCGCGGTCTCCCAGCGCGGAATGAAAAACTATTCCCAAAGTTATTCCCAGATCCTCAACCAGGTGGTGCTGGTCAACTTCAAGATCTCCGCTCATAGTTCCATCGATGTCGAACATTCCGTGGCGGCAGAAAGCGTCCAGCATGTGGGACAGGAATCCGATGGGACAGCGGACTCCGCAGCGCCCGCTCCCGTCCAGATTCAAGGTGAGCTGAATATCGGTCTCCCCGGTCTTCCGGGCGGCGGCGGCGGTTCGGGGTTTGGAGGAAGCAAGGCTTCCTCCGAAAACGGCGTTCATGGCAGAACCTTCCTTAAATCGTATTCAAGAATATCCGTCGCCCCCAGCTCCTTGAGCCGCGGCATCAGGCAGGGAACCTCGCTCTTTTTTACCGCGATCTTTATGGCGTATCCGTCATCGCCGTACAGGGGAGAAACCGTGGGGCTCCTCATAGAGGGCAGTCCCTTCACCAGCTCCTCAAAACGGGCGCGGGTGACATTCATCTCCAGCATCACCCGGTCACGGGCGTCGAGCACCGCCTCGAAGAGCATTTTGAGTTCCAGTATCTTTTTCTTTTTATCACTGTCCGCCAGGGCCGCTTTTGACGCGAACATCCGGGTGGAGCTGGTCATCAGGGTATCCACAATACGCAGCCCGTTCTCCTGAAGGGTTCGTCCGGTGGCGGTGTTGTCAACGATCATATCGGCGTCATCCGGGGGAAACACTTCGGTGGCGCCGTAGGTGCGGACAATAAGATAATTCAGGCCGGATTTTTCAAGCCAGCGCCTGGCAAGGGCTTCATATTCGGTGGCAACGATGATCTTGCGGCTCCGCAGCGCCGCATCATCGATCTCCGAGGGGACAGCGGCGACAATACGTACCCTGTCAAACCCCAGATCCAGTATCTCTTCAACATCGGCCCCGGTCTCCTCGATCCAATCCCTGCCGGTAAACCCCACGTCATGGGCTCCCAGTTCAAGGAGTTTACCGATATTCTGGGGCTTCATCACCTTCGCTTCCAGATCATCCTGATTGACAATCGGCCGGTAAGCGCGGTCCGGAAGCTTTATCGAAATTCCCGCTCCGGAAAACAGCTCCGCGACACTTTCATAAATCCTGCCCTTTGGAAGCAGTATCTTCAGTTTTTCCATCGGTTCTCCTCTCATTATTTCCGTCCAACCGGAAGCGGAATGTATTCCGTAGCTCTTCTCATTATTTCCGTCGGGCGGAAAAAAAACGCCGACCATTCGGGGCCGGCGGCTTCTCTTTTTCAGGGATCACATTCCCGGAAAATACAGTATAAAGCATCTCCGGCCCGCAGCTCGGAGGATATCCTGCCGCTAGCGGTCATTTTCAGATACAGAGACTGCGCAGTGATGATACTCATACAGTAATTGTATATTCATTGTTGTTATTTAAGCCTATAAGAGAGGGGTATGTCAAGGCAATTACTCTCCAATATGATTGCCAGCCTCCACGGCGGCTGTTATACTGATTATTATGGGTATGTATACACCGCCGTTCAGTGTTTCCGCGAAAAGCATCCGGCTCATCTCTGATATTTCCGCCCGGCTGGAACGGTATATTATCCGTATGGAGCAGAGCGGTTCTCTGTATCTCCGCAGGGTGAACCGTATAAAAACCATCCAGGGATCTCTTGCCATTGAAGGTAATACCTTCACCGAATCCCAGATAACCGATGTTCTTGAGGGAAAACGTGTTATTGCTCCCAGGCGGGAGTTACAGGAGGTGCGGAACGCCATAAAGGCATACGAGTCGTTTACTTCTTTCGATCCCTTCTCAAAAAGAGATTTGCTGAAGGCCCATGGAATCATGATGGAGGGACTTGTGGATCATCCGGGGTATTTCAGAACCGGAGGAGTCTGTGTTGCGGGTAAAGAGGGGATCATCCATATTGCTCCCCCTGCGAATCGGGTGTCTGTTCTTATGGGTGATCTGTTCGAGTGGCTGAAACAGGCGGATGATCATATGCTGGTAAAAAGTTGTGTTTTTCATTATGAATTCGAGTTTATCCATCCCTTTGATGACGGTAATGGCAGAATCGGCAGGCTCTGGCAATCCCGGATTCTCGCGGAATGGAACCCTGTTTTTGAATATGTGCCGGTAGAAAATCTTGTATATGCACATCAGCGGGAGTACTACCAGGCGATAAACAGAAGTACTGAGGAAAGTAATTCCGGTATTTTCACTGAATTTATGCTGGAAATCATTCTGAAGGCGCTGGATACCCGGAGTTCGATTCAGCCCGATTCAGTGCATGATTCCGCTGGTTTTTTCGTAAATGACCCTATAAATGACCCGGTAAATGACCCTATAAATCAGATTCTGTCCCTGATATCGGGAAAGCCTGATATCACCTATGAAGGGCTGGCGGAAAAAACCGGGAATTCCCGGGCGACGATCAAGCGGAAAATAACTGCATTGAAAAAGGAGGGGAAACTCTGCCGCCGGGGAAGCAATAAAACCGGATTCTGGGAGATACTCCCATAAAGGCGTCATATCCGGCCGGTCTTTGAACCTTTTCTGTCCGGAAAAGTACCCAATCCGCTTCAATACACCCCTCGTTGCCTCAAATAGAAAATGTTACTAAAGGCTATTATATCTAAATATGACTTACGGTTAGGTTGAGCAAGCCGCTGCATAAGATGAAGGATAGCTTTGTTCACATTGTCTTGTAGTTCGACAGGATTGTAAAGAGCAATCTGTTTGAGAAGAGCCTTTTTTGTATCATCCGAAGTAAGAGGCAAATCCATTAATCTTTGGAAAGGACTTGTAGGAGCATCATAGACCTTACTTTCTTTGGAACCGATTCTCGTTTTACTCACGAGCTTTTGAGTGGGCATGAAGAAATTAAGAAGCGGCGCCAAAGAGTGATAGATATCAGCAGCCATGTCCCGTTCTTTTTCTCCTTCAAGTCTGTAATAGCCAACGTATTCACGAACAACCGCCCCGTTTTTCTGTTCGACAAAACAAGTATCATTCTTCTTGTGAAAACGGCTTCGGGTAAAATGGATGCTTTCCTTTCTACACCAGAGTTCTGTCGCATCGTTGATGAACTCCGAACCGTTATCGCGGCGGAATTTCCGCATGAAATCGTCAAAGTATGGATAGAGCGCCCAGAAGTGACCGCTCCACAGTGGTGAACCGTGTCGATTTGCCAAAATCCGGGTATTTTTCGTTCATCACTGCTGTAGAAGGTGCGGATGGGAATGCGGCTTTTCAGACCATTGATGGGGTTTGTGAGACTTTTCCCGTTCAATTTCATGTCTCGCTTGTCTTTTCTCAGTACTCTTTTTGGTAACTTTTTTCTTGAGGCAACGCGGCCCCTTGAACAAAAAATTAAAACCCAATATAATTAAAGAAATATTTGTTTCCCACGGGAGTGTATATATGATTTTTCCTCTTGAACAGCTTATAGAGTTTAAGGGTAATGTATATGAGATAACCTGTGCCGCAAATCGCCGCGCCTATCAGCTTTCAATGGTCCGGGATCCCGAGATCGAGGAAAACGACGGAAAGGTTGTCTCTCTCGCGGCGCGTCAGGTTCTT
>JAISVD010000249.1 GCA_031271875.1 Spirochaetaceae bacterium
TTTGTTCCGCTCCTTCTTTTTGGTGCGGTATAAAATACGCTGTTATTCCCAGAACGGTTTCAGATGAAATCTCAGGTTTTCAGCAGGCAGCCCCCAGTTCAAGGGCCTTCATATTTATATCAACCAGTTTCGGGTCCTTCGCGATAAACCGTTCATATATCGCCTGCGCGAGGGACTCCCCGGAAACAGGGATATGTTCCATGGCGGCTCCTATAAGTACGATGTTTTCCGATTTCCGGTTTCCCGCCTCAAGGGCCAGTTTTTCGGTCTCCACAATGCGGCTTTTAGGCAGCGAATTGATCGCCTCGTAGATATTTTCATTCTGTGGATAGTTCGGAATATTGACAAAGGGTTCCGCAGCGGTGATAACGATCCCATCAGGGTTAAGCCATGAAAGGTAACGCAGGCTTTCGAGGGGTTCCATCGAGAGGATCATATCCGCTCTTCCCGCCGGAATGAGATCGCTGGCGATGGTTTCATCGCTGATGCGCAGATGCGCCTGTACCCCGCCGCCCCGCTGACTCATTCCGTGGACCTCCGACTGCCTCACCTGGAGTCCGTCCTTCATGGCGGCCCCTGCGATTATCGCGGCCACTGAAAGAACTCCCTGACCGCCGACCCCCGCAAGAATTATATCATACTTCATAAGCTTTCTCCGTTACATACCTGAATATTATTCTTCCTGCAAATTGTTGCTAAAACGGAATCATTGGTTATTAATATACCGTCATTTCTTCGTGCAACAACCATATAAAACATATCATAAATTGAGTGATTATTGTTTATCCCCTCTGAAAAAGCCTCTTGCCACAACTCTTTACTATTAATAAATTTATCCACATAACTTATACCATCATTTATATATTGTATACATTCATCTTTTGTCAAAATATGTGATCGATGATATTTCCAAAGAGTATTTGTTAATTCAGAAATATATAAATCAGGCGCTAAAACAAGTGCAGCGTCTTGTAATAGAGCGCTAAATTGCTCTGCTTTTTCCTTCTGCAACAGGATTTCCATTGTCCCACTGACATCGACAGCCGCTATCACCGTTCCCGATCCTCACGAATAAATTGTATATAGTCCACAGATTTTGCATTTTGCGGTACGTTTCGGGCAAAAGATCTTTCTACGGCAACTCTTCTCCGCTCCTTATTTGAAACTTCTGCACCAAGTCCTTTTTTTATCAGGATAATAGTCTGCTGGGCAATTGTTCTATTCTGGCGGCGGGCTTCAAATATGATTTCATCATACACATCATCAGGAAAATCCCTTACCTGCAATAATGGCATATCTTCTCCTTTGTCATACATTCTACATACAATTTGCATACCTGTCAAGTATCTTTTAGAGCTGGAAAATAGCAAATGGTGTTTTAGTTAGAACGAAATTTTCAATTTCCTTACAAAAATAATTTTGGCAAACATCACATACAAGATTTTTACGTATTTGATCATCATTTCCTAATGATTCTGGAATAATATGCTCAATTGTTTTAAAAGATCCTTCATTTTTACAAAAAATACGCTTCATATATTTTATTTTTTATTATTTGTGTTTTTAGAAAAGAACTAAACATATCGCTAACTCCATATATCTGTATGTGTTGGGATTAACCCCCTTTACCGTTCACAGCATAGGCGGTATTCGAACAGTTGGAAAAACTTGTTCGGATACCGCTATATTACTTCGCAGCGCCACCCGCTTGAGCGGCCCGTTCGGCTTTCTGGCGCAGACGGAACGCCTCAAGGCATTCACGAACCATGATAATCACCGAGACCCCCCGGTATTCAAGCTCCTCCCTGATGACACCTGCGTTTTTATCGATATCCGCCGGTGTGGCGGAGAGTACCCGGATATGCTCAGGCTCGACACCCACGCCTCTGACAAGGGGTTCAAGCTGGCTTGAGGGAAGGATAGTCTCCTGACAGCCGGTCATGGCAACGATGGAGTTATCCAGAATGATGACCGTGACAGGGGTTTTGTCCGAAACCGCGTCTATCAGATTGGTAATACCCGAATGGAGGAAGGTCGAATCGCCTATGACACCTGCGGTGTATGTACACCCCGCCAGAGACGCGCCGCGGGCCATGCCGATGGAAGCGCCCATACAGACGATTGTTTCCACCGCGTTATACGGCGGAACAGCCCCCAGAGCGTAACAACCGATATCGGCGCAGACGGCGACCGACTCCGTCCCGTCCCGCCCGGCAAGTTCCGCGACGGCCTTGTTCAGCGCGCGGTAGGAGTCGCCGTGGGGACAGCCCTTGCAGAGCTGCGGCGGCCGTCCGGGGAGCGCCCCCTCCATAAGGGGTTCCTCGCCTATTCTGGAAAGCACACTTTCAACCGGCGGCATCCCCAGAGCTTTGCGGACAAGTTCCGGGTTCAGCTCCCCGGCGCGGGGAAGGTGTCCGGTATATTTACCGATGATTTCGGTTTTGCCCGGAAGGATGTTCTGAGGCAGAATACCCCGGAGCTGTTTCTCTATAAAAGGCATCCCCTCTTCGATAACGAGTATCCTTGAGGCGGTTTCCGCAAGGCGCAGTATCTTCTCCTCCGGAAGCGGGAGGGTTCCCACATGGACTACAGCAGGCAGTCCCCGGTTTCCGCAGAACTCCCGGTAATCATCGAGATTTTCGAGATAGTAGTTGCGTCCCAGTCCGCTGGTGATGATGGCAAGGTCATCCCTGCCGGAGTTCATCTCCAGAGAATTCCAGCGCGCCCCCTCAGCCCAGCGGAGCAGTTCCGGCTGTTTGGCGATCATCTTTTCGTAGTTTTTCCGGGCCAGCGCGGGAAGCAGCATCCACTCCGGAGGATTCCCCCTGGCGATGGGGTTTTCCGGACGGATTTTTGACCCCGTATGTACAACAGCGCGGCTGTGGGCAAGGCGGGTAACCATCCTCATGATCACAGGAACCTGATATTTTTCGGAAACATCAAACGCCTCCGCCGCCATCTCGTAAGCTTCCTGCTGTGTGGTGGGTTCAAAGCAGGGAACCATCGCAAA
>JAISVD010000284.1 GCA_031271875.1 Spirochaetaceae bacterium
GTGTATCTGAATTGAGGTTTCATTTTACGGCCTCCAGAAGTGATTCACCGCAGGCGCTCCAGTAGAGCGGACAGGCGCCCTGACAGGCGGTAAAGGATGAACAGGTTTTGCATTTTTCCGGGGCAAACTCTTTGTGCTTGAAAAAGCGCGCCCGTTGGGAAAACCAGATATCCCCGAAGGGTTTTTCCAGCAGGTTTCCGATGGGTTCGTCCCAGGAGGAGCAGGGGAGTATGTCGCCGTTGGGCGCGACCGATATGAGGCCGTCAACGGCGGCGCAGTTCTTGTTTCCCATTCCCCGGGCGATGGAGTTGTAATAGCACATCGGTACGGGACTGTACCAGTAAAAGACGGCGTTTACCGCTGCGGCGGCATCGCGGACCTGTTCCACTACCTCACCGATCCGGTCATAACCGATAAAAAGCTCCTCTCTGGGGCCCTCCGCCGCAGGGATATACATGTTCATGGCAAAACGGTGAATTCCCCGCTCCGCGAGAAAGGCCGGTAACAGGGGTACTGCGTCGCGGTTTGCCCGGTTGATGGTGGTATTGGTCTGTACCGAAATGCCCGCATCCCGGAGCGCTTCTATTCCGGCGATGGTTTCACGGAAAGCGCCGTCCCGCCCGGTGAGCATATCGTGGAGCCCCTCATCGGCGGCCTCGATGCTTATCTGGGCAGTCCGCAGTCCCGCCCCATACAGGGCGCGGCTCCGTTCCGGGGTGGCAAGGGTTCCGTTGGAGACCAGGTTCACCTCCAGCCCTGTCCCCACGGCGTATTCGATAAGGTCTTCAAGGTCGCTCCGGAGCAGCGGTTCCCCTCCGGTAAAGCTGAAGAAGGGAATCTTCGCGTCCTCCCGGAATATATCGATTATCCGCTTCAGTTTTTCCGCCGGAAGGTCCTCCATGCCCGCGCGGTTCGCAGTACCGCCTCTGGATGCAAGACCGCTGTTTCCGGCGGAGCAGCCTGCGTAGCAGAAGAGGCAGCTGTTATTGCAGCGGTAGGTCACGGCGATCTCCCCAAGGATGGGAAGTTTCGTAAAATCGAAATCAAAAGGGACTCGCTCAAGGGCCGCTTCTGCATGGATATCATACTGGTAGAGTCCCGCCAGGGTCATGAAAAACCGGTCTATCTGGGCTGTCTGTTCGGAGGACGGTTTTTTTGCTCCGCCCGGCTCCTTTTGCAATGCCCCGAAGGAGCCGCCTTTTTTGAGGAACCTGATGCAGTCGGCCCCGGCGGCGTTGAGCCTGTATACCCTATTGGGGGGCAGAATCAGTACTCCGTCCTCCTCCCGTGAAAAGATATAATTCCCCGCCTGGGCCCAGAATTCATCGATCCACGAAAGCTCAGAGTTCTGAATTCCTGCGGAACTCCTCCGGAACTCGTTCATCTCGCACCGCCGGATACACAGGCCGAGTGGCAGGCTGAATGACATGCGGAGTGACAGGCCGAATGGCACGCCTGGTGGCAGGCTGAGTGGCAGGCGTTATGGCACGCCGAATAACAGGCATTCACTGTTCCCGCTGCCGGGCTGAAGCAGCCGGAATAGCAGGATGCCGAGGCCATAAACGTGGCGAATGTCCCGCCAAACTCCTGCGGAAGCTGTACCTGCCAGGGCGTCTGGTGGTGGCTGTAACGGTGGTATCCCCACCAGTAGGCGCCGTAGCGGTACTGCCAGTAACCGGGGATGAAGACCGGCATCCCCGGACGCTGTACCCGCCGCGTTTCCTCTTCAAGGCGTTCATACTCCCGCTGCTCCTCATCGACCTTCTTGCGGTAATACGCGAGGGTAGCCTCGATATCGCAGTCCCAGACCTTTTCCTGGAGTATGGTGATCCGCTTTTTGAAAAAATCCGCCAGCAGTCCCCCGAGAAGGTTCCCTTCGGTATCGAAGCAGGTGAGGAACTCCTCGGCTATTTCGTCGTCCGAGGGGACAGAGCTCAGTATCTGTATCTTCAGCGGGGACTGCTCCAGCACCTTGATGATCCCCTGAGCGGAAAGAGTATCGAGGATAATCGATACCACCGCTGAAAGTTCAAGGTTCATCAGGAGAGCGACCTCGACCGGGTGCAGGTCCTCCGCTATTTTCCCCGGTACCTGATAGGTCCCTGCAAAGATACCCGGCGGTTCCCAGTTATCCCCCGCCCAGCCGATCTCCTCGAAGGGCGCGGTAGCTTTCGCAAACCCTCTGTATTTGCGGTAATAGATGAAGAGTCCCAGAGCGCCCGCCGCGGCGATCAGTGCCGCCATACATATCCAGACAGCGCCGCGGCTAAACAATGTATCGCGGCGGAATTCCATTCCGCGATGCTCTGAGCTGACAGTGGACGGAATCGCCGCGCCTTTCGCCGCCTCAATAGCTTCTGCGGGGATTCCGAGTCCGGCGGCGACAGCGGCGTTTGCCGTATTCAGATAAAACTGTATGCGCTGAGTTTTATTCGGGGGAAGATTCTCCTGATAGAAGCGGAGCGTCAGGTAACTGTTTCCATCGTCCCCCTCGGTAGCGTACCAGTCGATCCTGTTGTCGCTGTTTACTTCCCGCTCGGTGAGGAGCCCCAGCCCTGTTATAAACGGAGACACCCCGGAACCGGAGATGGCTCCGCTGCCTGTCCGTGCGTCTGCATCATCCGGAACCGGAATCGGCAGAACGATCCGGGTTGTGCGGCTGTTCAGCCGGTACTCCCACTGAACAGGGGCCCAGTTAAAATAGAAGTAGACCCCTTCGGGAGCATTCCCCGAGGAGGGGACTTTGGTGAGTCCCGCCATTTCCGCCTCCGCGAGGCGGACCCGGTAGGTGAGCACAAAATAGCCGGTCCCGGAAAAACCGAGTCCATCGGCTATGACCACATCGTATCTATTACTCTGAAGTTTTGTGACCGTAACGGGCAGCCGCCGGTTACCGGGGACATCCGCCCAGCATTTGTTCAGATCGAACGAGAGCGGAGCCTGTTCCCCCTGAAAATAAAAGGCGTGCATCTCTCCGTCGGAGACCCGCCATTCGGTCTGAACGATGATATCCGCCGTGCCGTCCCTGCGGTAGACTACCGTGGTCTCCACCGAATTGACCTGCGCATCAAGTGCGAAGGCTGCCGCGGCGGAGAAGAGCAGGGCAAAGCAGCATATACCGGTAAGTAAACGTATTTTTTTCATCCCAAAAACTCCCAGCAGGATTAATTAGTATCTGTCCATGCTATATCTACAGTATGGACAGATACTAATTCCAGTTGATATCCTCGTGCCGGACAAATTCGCCGCGAGCAAATTCAGCGCGAGCCTGTTCTATATCGGTAATATCCTCATCAGATAAAATATCATCAGGAGATACCATTGTTTTTACCAATTCCAGTAAAAGAATCTGTTTCTTTTCCGGCATTTGTTCAACAATTAAATTGATCTGTTGAGCGAGTGACATAGTCAACCCTCCTTGTATATTTGCCCACGGGGGTCAATCTTTTCAATAAATACTGTCCCTCTCCTCATCGGACATATCCGTAAGCACAGCATCCATGTCCCCTGCGGAAAGGACAGCGTTCTGCTCCTTCAGTACCCGCAGGGATTCTTCCAATACCCGGAGAGTCTGATCCCGGGGAACTGTGTTCCCCGGAGCTCTGTCCCCGCCGCCGGTATCCTCATCACCGGGAGAAAAGTGCTTTTCCACGGAAACCGCATTGCTTTCCTTGAGAAAACTATTCACCGCCGCCGCTGCGGTATCCAGCGCGTCCAGCGTGGGGGGATCATATATGGCGTCCTTTTCCGCCGATACCTTCTGTATGTAACTGTCCGCTTCATAGGTGAGCCGGATGATCAGTTTTTTGATATCCCCGTCGCTTATACGGAGGGCGCCCATTTTCCGGGAAACCTGTTTAGCCTCCTCCAGGCGCTCCCTGTTCCGCTCGCTGTCAAGCCGTCTTCCCTCACCGACCACCGCCGCCGCGCCGCCTCCGGCAGCCATGGAGATAAAAAACGCTGTACAGAGGCCCGCCCCGCCGATAACGACGGCGGCCGCAGGAGGAGCGCCGAGGATAACCGCCGCCAGAACCAGCAGAACAGCGGATCCGGCGAGAAATATTCCCCGTACTGAGGTGAAAAAACGTTTGATTATCTGTGACCATTTCATGACACCAGTGTAATGCAGAAAACGGATTATGTGAACGGGTTCAGGGCAAAGGGATTATACCTAAAATGAAAAACAGGCCGCCGATGGAAGGGGGCTTTTTAAACAGACAACGGCCAACCGGGGACAGAGCTTTAACGGATATCCCCTGATCGGAAATATCCCGCCTCTGTCCCTTTCGTTTCAAAGTAACCTTACCGTTTTGACCTTCGTCAAAACCGGGGATTCCGCCATCCATAGCGGAATTTAAAGGAAGATTATCGTCAGTATTCCGGCGGGGATGAGATAACAGGCAAACCAGCCCAGCTTTCCCCGCTGTATCAGCGCCATGAGGAACCGGAGGGAGAGCAGCCCCGCAATAAACGCGGTAACACAGCCTGCGGCAAGGGCCGCCGCAGGGACCGTATCCATGAGACCTCCGATATCCCTGAACTCCAGCAGAAAAGCGCCGAGTATGGCCGGAAGGGAAAGAAGAAATGAAAACTCCCCCGCTGTTTTCCGGTCGATACCGGCAAGCAGAGCCGCCGATATGGTAATCCCCGACCGGGAGATACCCGGCAGTACCCCGATCCCCTGCGCAAACCCGGTGATAAGGCCCTGGAGCGGCCCCGGTTCCACGCTCCTTTTCGGTTCATACCAGGATGAAAAAACGAGAAGCGCTCCGGTTATAATGAAGAAAACCCCGATCGCTTTCAGCGGGATCGAGGGGACAGAGCTGCTGAGAACTATCCCGAATATGCCGGTGACGAGAGTACCTATGAGTATCGCCAGAATGAGCCTCAAGGCGGGTTTATCCTCATCCCGGGACTTCCGTATGATAAACCTTCCGAGCACACAAAAAAGGTTCCCGATGGTTTTTCTGAAAAACAGTATCACGGAAAAAAGCGTCGCCAGATGCAGAAACACGTCAAAAAGCAAAGGTACCTCATCGAGACCGAACAGGCCCTGGGCCACCGCAAGGTGCCCGGAACTCGATATGGGCAGAAATTCCGCCACCCCCTGGAGAAACCCCAGCAGTATACTCTGAATGATTGTCATAACGGGAAAAGTATACCTTTTGTTGTCCCGGAAATGCAATATAGCCATAGCCTTCCGTCCTGACTCGTGATATATTTTATATCGCCGGGAGGTTGTATGCTTGATTCAGTGACAAAAACATTCGGAATTCTCACATCCGGGGGAGATGCTCCGGGGCTGAACGCGGCAATCCGCGGAGTCGCGCGGACCGCCATGGAGTTATACGGGATGAAGGTTATCGGAATCCGGAACGGATACCGGGGTTTGATTGAAGGAACCGCCAGCCCTTTGAAACCGGAGGATTTCTCCGGCATACTGACCCGGGGCGGGACGATTCTGGGAACATCCAGAGAAAAGCCCTTCAAGAATGCTGAACCCGATCCGGTTACGGGAAAGACTCCTGTGGAGATGATAAAAGACACCTACCACCGGCTCGGACTCGACTGTCTTGTGGTGCTCGGGGGAAACGGCACCAATACCACCGGCTGTATGCTCGCGAAGGAGGGGCTGAATGTGATCGGCCTGCCCAAGACTATCGACAATGATGTTGCTGAAACCGACATCACCTTCGGATTTCATACGGCCGTATCGGTTGCCACCGACGCTATAGACCGGATACATACAACCGCCCACAGCCATAATCGGATCATGGTTGTGGAGGTGATGGGGCATAAAGCGGGCTGGCTCGGTCTCTACGCCGGCGTCGCCGGAGGGGGAGACATTATCCTCATTCCGGAGATACCATACAGAATCGACTGCATCGCGGAACACCTTCTGGAACGGAAGCAGCGGGGAAAACCCTTTTCCATTGTGGTCGTTGCGGAGGGCGCCCTTTCCGTTGAGGAGTCGCTGATGGACAAAAAGGAATTCAAGCGCTCCCGTGTACGGATGCCCCTTTCCATCGGATACCGTGTCGCTCATGAACTGGAGGAAGCCACGGGCCTTGAGTCCCGGGTAACGGTTCTGGGATATCTCCAGCGGGGGGGAACCCCGGTCTCCTATGACCGGGTGCTTGCCACGGAATTCGGAGTGGGCGCCGCCCGGCTCCTCGCC